>DATGEP010000227.1:0-1193 GCA_035310125.1 Ktedonobacterales bacterium | reverse complement strand
GGTGTCGCTTTCTTTTCCGCCCACCACGACGTTGTTTTGCCAGCCGAAGCCCCTGACCGGTACGATCGACGTATCGGCCGCGCCAGTCACTCCGGGCAGCGCTCGTACCCGCTCCAGCAACAGTTCGCGGAACGCGACTCGCCGCTCCGGTGGGAGATTGAGCCCCGCGTAACCGATGTCCACCACGACCATGCCGTCGCGTTGAAACCCGGCATCGAGCGTCAGGATGTTGCGCAAGCTGCGCACGAATAGCACCGCGCCCACCAGCAACACCAGCGATAGCGAAACTTGTATGACCACCATCCCACGTCGCAGACTGAATCGTTCTCTGGTCGCAGTCAGCCCGCGGCCCGCCAAACTAACCATCGCGGCCGGCGCCGCGCTCGTAGCTTTCAATGCCGGCGCTAGCCCGAACAAGACGCACGTCAGCACCGCTAATCCGGCCGTGAAGCCCAGTACGCGCCAGTCCATGCCTAATTCAAGGAACGTAGTCCCCGACTGCGTGGTCAGATACCGGACCAGCGCTGCGCTCAACACGCGCGCCAATACAATTCCCAGCGCAGCCCCCGCTATTGCCAGGAGCAGGCTTTCCGTCAGCAGTTGCCGCACCACCCGTCCGCGCGCCGCTCCCAACGCCAATCGCACGGCGATCTCTTTCTCCCGGGCGCTCGCCCGCGCCAGCAGCAGGTTCGCCAGGTTTGCGCACGCGATGACCAGCACCAGCCCCGCGATTCCCAGCAGCAGCCACAGGGAAGACTCATATTGCCGTCGCAGGTTCGACAACCCCGTTGCCCCTGGATACGCGTCCAACTTCTGGCTCAAGTATTTTTTGCGGTTGTCCTCCTGGTATGCCGGCGGGAGCGTCTCCTCCATGATGCCGACCGAGATCGACTCTAGTTGGGCGCTGGCTCTCTCCAACGTCCATCCCGGCTTCAACCGGCCCATGACGGCCAGCCACCACCCCTGCGGCAGCGTGTACAGCGACGGCGCCGGCTCGAATACCGGCTCGGAGCACACGAGCAGCGCTACATCGAATCCGTGCCCAGGCGTGATTCCAGTAAAACTGGCGGGCGTGACCCCGACAATCGGCACTGCGTGTCCTTCGAGGGTGACGGTTTTACCGACGACGTTCGCCTCGCCACCGTATTCGCGCTGCCAGAACCGGTAGTTCAATACCGCGCCCGGCGTTCCGC
>DATGEP010000226.1:0-2693 GCA_035310125.1 Ktedonobacterales bacterium | reverse complement strand
CCCCAAGATGAGCGTTCCCGGACCGTCCCGCAAGGGACGGCCTAAAGACCCCTGGTAGATGACCAGGTTGCTAGGTCGGAGGTGTACGCGCGGTAACGCGCTCAGCCTACCGCCCCTAATGGTCGTATGGCTTGGCTACCTTACAATCACTTTCCTCATCTTCACGTCACACGTGTCGAACGGCACGCAGCTTCGAGCGCACGATCCATCGTCGCTTGATCTCGTTCGCCCGGCAAAATCGAGGTAAATACAGCGGATCCTTCATTCTCTCATGCGGTGTTCCCGCGCTCTACTGTGTGACCATTCTGGTGGAACATGCGTCTCTATAAGGACGCAATGCAACCATCGTTAGGCCCGGCGACGCGCATATTGCGCTGCCGGGCCTATCTGCTTGCATTCACGGTACCATTCACGCGCTTTGTGTAACCCGTATGGCCGTTTTTTCGTATAGTAAATAGGTCTCCGGCGAGACCATACATTCGCGTAGCAGCCTCTCTTCTCACGCTGGCATGGATTTCGCAAGCACATCGTGCCACAAATGCTTTGCGCATTTGGATGAAGAGAACAGGGTTGTCTGCGATGGCGGGCCGCCGTGATCGTGAAATGGAAAGCTGGCTGGGACGATTCACAGAAATCGCTTCCCCTGCCAGTAATGGTGGGTAATCTTAAATGACTGCAATCAATACCACCAGCAATGACCAACTCGACCGCCTCATTGAAGAGGGGCGGAAACGAGGCTATATACGACGAGCTGAGTTGGAAGCGGCGCTGCAAAAAATGCCGCAAGCCTCCGCCTCAGTCCGTCCCACCGCGCGCCGCGACGACTTGACCGAAAACGACGAGACGCCGGATATTGAGGAATTGAGTGACCTCGACGCTGCGGTCGAGCAACTCTTAGCCGCGGACGTTGACATTGTTGACGACGAGGAAGAGGAGGCCCGCGTGCAGGAAGACGAGGCAATCGAAAGTGGCATTCACGCCATGGAAACCGACAGCATGCCTCTCGTCGACCTGCCCGACGAGGCGCGAGCGAGCGTCGCCCGCTTGCGGCGAGCGCAGGAAGTTGCACGGGCCGCCGAGCGCGGCGAAGCGGCGGAAGTTGACGCGATCACCGCGTATCTGCGGGAAATCGGTCGAGTTCCCATGCTCAGTCACGCCCAGGAGATTGACCTGGCGAAACGTATCGAAGCCGGCGATAAAGAAGCCGTACAACAATTCGTGCTGGCCAACCTCCGCCTGGTCGTTAGCATCGCCAAGCGCTATGTAGGCCGTGGCCTCTCCCTGCTGGATCTCATCCAGGAGGGCAATATCGGGCTGATGCGCGCCGTGCAGCGCTACGATTGGCGTCGTGGACACCGCTTCAGCACACACGCCACCTGGTGGATCCGCCAGGCCATCAGCCGCGCGGTCGCCGACAAGGGCCGTGCCATCCGGCTCCCTGTCTACGTCAACACCGCCCTCAATCGCGTTCGTCGCGAACGACAGCGTCTGGTACAGGAGCTTGGCCGCGACCCGACCGAGCAAGAGCTGGCCGACGCGTTGGGTATGGACGTAGAGCGCCTGCACGAGCTGGAAGCCGCCCCCGGCACGCCCATCTCCCTTGAGCTTCCCGTTGGCGAAGACGAGGAGCAAGAGCTTGGCGACGTGCTCGCCGACGAAGCCAGCACTTCGCCGGAAGAAGCGGCCACCACTCGCACCATGAAGCAAGAGGTGCAGGACGTTCTCGATGATGTCCTGACCCCGCGCGAGAAGCTCGTGCTTCAGCTTCGTTTCGGGCTGGGTAACGGCCACACGTTCCCGCTGGAGCAGGTTGGACGCCAGCTTGGCATCACGCGCGAGCGTGTCCGCCAGATCGAAGCCGGCGCACTTGCCAAGCTCCGTCACCCCAAAGTGCTGGAGCGCCTCCGCAGCTAACGCTCTGCCCACCAGAGGCATATTCTATGGACCTGACTACTCATGCAGTCAGGTCCATTCTCATCTCCCGCACACCCAGGCGACTTTCCTGGCACCATCCATCGTAGGAGCGTCCGCTAGGTGGTCGGTTCGCCATCTCCACCATCCTTCGCCGTCTCCCACAGCCCCAGCGTACCTGCCTCCGCTCGGTACGGTATGCCCAGATGCTCATACGCCAGTCGCGTCGCCATCCGGCCGCGCGGCGTCCTCGACAGAAACCCAAGCTGCAACAGGTACGGCTCCAGCACATCCTCGATGGTCTCCACCTCTTCGCTGATGCTCGCCCCCAGCGTCTCGACCCCCACCGGCCCGCCATCGAATTTCTGAATGATCGCCAGCAGCAGCGTACGGTCCGTCGGGTCCAACCCGCGCCCGTCAACCTCCAGCGCATTCAGCGCGGCGCCCGCGACCTCGCTCGTAATCACGCCATTCGCCTCCACCTCCGCGAAGTCGCGCGCCCGCCGGAGCAACCGATTCGCGATTCGCGGTGTGCCGCGGGCGCGCCGGGCGATCTCTTCCTGGCCGCCGGACTCCATCTCCACTCCCAGAATCCGTGCGGAGCGGCGCAGAATCAGTTGGAGGGCCTCTGTATCGTAGTACTGCAAACGATAGATCGCGCCAAAGCGGTCGCGCAGCGGCGCGGCGAGGGCGCCGAGTCGCGTGGTAGCGCCGACAATCGTGAAGGGCTTGAGAGGCAGCCGGACGCTACGAGCCGCCGGGCCTTTCCCGATGATGAGGTC
>DATGEP010000225.1:0-43951 GCA_035310125.1 Ktedonobacterales bacterium | reverse complement strand
CGCCGGCGCCGTGCTACAGCAAGCCTTTCTGCGTCGCGACGATCACCGCGCGCAGCCGGCTCTTGACTTCCAGCTTGTCCATGACATGGGTGACGTGGTTGCGCGCGGTGATGCGGCTGATGCTCAGCCGTGCGGCAATCTCGATGGTGCTCAACCCGTCAGCGAGCAGACGCAGGACTTCGCGCTCACGGGGAGTGAGGAGCGGAGGGAGCAGCTCTAGCGGCGTGTGGTCGCCTCTGTACGGTGAGGGTTCATTTCTGGCGATGCTCGGTGGCTGCACAGTGTTGAGCATGTGAACGAGCTGGACTTCTCCGGTTGTGCTTCTGGCCGTGAATGTTCGAAAGCAGGTGGTGGAAACAGCGTCCATATGCGAGGCGTTACCAGTGCTGCCATTTGATAGAGTTGAATCTCGCGTCCGAGCCGTCTTTGCGATTGAGCAGAAGGCACACGGTGTGCCGCGCATGCCTGGTTGCTGCACTACGATTTCGAAGCAGTAGTGGCCGATGACATCGGCGGTGCGCACGGAGAAATACCGCTCGGCGGCGGCATTCCATGTTACGATGCGGCGGCTCAGCGTGACGCTGAAGGCGGGCTCGTGCAGCTCATCTACATCGAACACGAGTCTGTTTTTGGGGGGTGCGTCGCCGTCGTTCATACCGATCTCCGTCGAACACGCGAGCATCTCTGCGCGAGACCTACCGCATCAGGTGTTTCGCACGCTTGCCAGAAAATGGATAAACCATATAATACGGTACAGGGTAACACACCTGATTATGTTTGTATACGGTATGCGGCGGACGACATCGCACATTGAGGCGCTTTCGCGGTGCTGAGTGGATGATACGCGGCGGTTGTGGTGGTTGGAGCCAGCATGAGCGCACCACGTGAAGGCGCTCAATGTACGATGGCAACATACGCCGCGACAAGCATAAAGGCAATCGCATGGACAACGAACGCGATGGCGAAAATCCATATCAACAGCCGATCCTGACTCCTGTCGGAGAGCTGCTCCCAAAAGCGTTCATCCCATATGCTGTACCGGGCCGACTGGCCGCGCTCAGATGCCACAACGCCCACGGCGATGCGAACGCGAGCCGGGGTGCGCAGCTCAGCCCGTTCCAGCTCACGCGTGACGGCGACATAGCAGTCCTCGCACAAGTGCCACGTCGCGCCCGTGCCGGTGGCGGTCTCTAGTGCAATCAGGGATCGTCCAGATTTGCCCATGTACTGGCCACAGATCGCGCATCGTTGACGATGCAGCCATCGCGCAAACATGTTCATCGCACAACGTCCCTGATTTCGAGACCAATAGTTGAGATTGACGATAGCGGCATATGTCGCATGCTTCTTTAATCCGCCGGAGCGCGGCAGATGAATTCGACCTCGTTGCCATCGGGATCGTCCACGTACATCGTGCGGCTGGCCAGGACGGGGTGCTTGCCACCACGCGGAACATATCCAGCGGCAAGAAACGCCTCGCGCTGCGCGTCGAAGTCATCTTCCGGTAGCTCCAATGCCAGGTGGTTCAACTGCCAGCCAGCGGGTTTCGCCTTGATCTCCTCGGATTTGGGCACCAGCACGATCATCTGTGGGATGCCCGCATTGCCTTCGCCGGCCCTGAGGAAGACATTTGGCAGCGTGGGCGGCGAAATAACGTCCAGGCCCAACAGATCACGATAGAACTGGAGCGATCGCTCTTTGTCGTTGGTCCAGAGCACAATCTCAGAGATGCCGACGACGCGCTTCATGTCCGTGTCCTTTCTTGCGGCCCGGAGCCGATACCAGGCCCAGCCGCTGATGCCCGCCATGCGCACTCCGCCGCGCGACCTTCCAACCCGCATTTACCCGCCGCGTAGATAGATAGTATATCAGCGCGTCCTCATTGGCGGTGGGCACCGAATTACTGAAGAGGAGTTACGCGAATGCGGATGCAGGCCATAGTATCATCTCTTATTCCGCGGTTGCTGGTCGCCGCGATCCTGGCGATGGGCATCACCGCGCTGGTGGAGCGCGCCGCGCCGGTAGTGACGGCGGTCGTCATGTTCGTGCTGCTGACGGCTGCGCTCTTGCTGGCATTCTCGCTGACGCTCAGTCTGCTCGCCAGTCGTCGCTTTCGCGGGCAGTTGCTCGGCGGCGGACGTGGGCACAGACAGTGGTGGCCATTTGGGCAAAATGGGCGAGGAATGGGAGGCGTGCGCGAGCCGCGCCGCCCGCGCCCGCCGTTCTTTCCGCCGCGCACTGCCGCTGCCGAGCTGGATGCGGTCTCACGCGACCAGTGAACCAATCCATGCGGGCGGCAACCATGCCACATGGAATCTCCAGCTACGCTGACGCAGACTTCTTGCCTTCCGCCGTCCCCTTATGGTCCGGCATCGCGTTCGTCTGGCATCTTTCCGATGCATATTGCACGGTCATGTGGACACATGACCCGCTGCAATACCCGTGGGTGTCTCCGCCTTCTATCAGCTCTTCCGCCAGGTAACACTGTGATCTCCGCGATAGCCTCACCCCTCCCAGACATGTTACGATATAAAGTGCAAGCCGTCTCAGGTTGCATAGCACGTATCTATGGGACGCAAGCATGTGCGAGCTGTGGACGCACCGAAGTATCGAGCGCGCCAGAGTCGGCGCGCTTCACAAAGAGGTCAGGATTGATGACGTGATTTACGGTAGCAAGATACGGGTGTTAGTGGTAGATGATGACCAGGCAATCCGTGATGCGCTCCGGCTTGGGCTTGAGGAAGAGGGATACGCGGTTGCGGAGGCAGCGGACGGGGCGATGGCACTGGACGTGTTGCGTGCCACAAATGAGCGGCAGATAGTGTTGCTCGATTTTCGTATGCCACGCGTTGACGGCGGGAGCGTGCTCATCGGCGTAGACAACGACGCGCGGCTGGCGGGGCGGGATGCGTTTATCCTCATCACCGCCAATCTGAATACCGTTCCCCTCCCAATCGCGACGCTCCTCCACCGGCTAGATGTACCAATTATCTCTAAGCCTTTCGATATGGACGAGCTCCTCGATGCTGTAGCGGCTGCCGCCCAGCGCCTATTTCCCACGGGCAGCCAATCCGCGCCACCTTCGCTGGATGCGTCCCGCTAGCGGGAGAGGATACCGACGTGTGGCGGATGCGGTCCATTCGTGACGCGCGCGGAATGGCGCTATCTCTATGGCTCTCCGGTGCGGTGGTAGGACACCGCCAGCAGATCGCCGCGCGCCCGCGCAACCGCCGCCAGCAGATCGTCCAGGTCGAACGGCTTCGCCAGCACTGGGACGATCCATTCATCTCCATCGCTCATCAGGTGAGTTGGCCCCGTCCGGCCATCCGCCGTCAGCATGATGTAGGTATGGCGCCGCGTCAGCGCCGGTTCGTCGGCTATCGTAACCAGTGTTTGCATGCCATCCATGCCCGGCATAATGTGATCCAGCAACACGATCAGCCGCTCCGCGCTGCTGCGCAGGTATTTCAGCGCCTCCTGGCCGTCTGGAGCCTCCAGCACAGTGTAGCCCTCATCTTCCAGCATAAGGCGCACCGTCTCGCGGATATCGGTGTTGTCGTCTACCACCAACACTGGCGGCGCGCTCTCTCGCTGTGCGTGAAAATCCATCCGTGTCCTCCGCCCATGTGGCCGAACCAGCCGTCCTGCGTCCGCGGTTATGTCAATAGCTCGCACCCACTATATCATGACGACTCGCTCACTTCTGCCGGTAGCCCGTTAGTCCTGCGAGCGGCACAGGTATGAATACGCCACCACTCATGTACATACTCACGCTGCGCCGCAATATTGCCCTCGAAGGTGACCTCGACCTCGCTCGCATGGAGCTGGAAGCGTTCTTTCCGGGCAACGTACAGCCACTCACCGAGGTTGCCGGATACCTGACGGAACCCGGCGCGCCTGGAGCAGAGGATTTCCCCCGTGGAGCGGCAGCTTATGCGCGGCCTCGCGGGCAACAAGGCTTTACCGCGAGCGGACCGCTGGGGCTGCTGCCGACGCTGGTGCGCCGGCTTTCGTTTATTCAGGCTATCTCCTGCGTCGCCAGCGATACACCGGCTAACCGAGCGCATCTCGCGGATTGGGCCGGCGCGCTCGGTCCCGTGGTGACGTTCAGCGCCCGCGAGGGCAGGCTCATCATTCATGCCATCCCGCACTATGCGCTGATTGAGCTGTCAGATGTTGTCGCTCGCCACGCCGCCGATGTTGGCGCCATCAAGCACGACCTCACCGCGCTGCTGGATGCGCTGCTAGGTCGCACAGACGACCGTCATGCGCTGCACCTGGCTCATCAGGCGCTCTCCGCCGCCTCCACGACGGCGCACCTGTCGCATGATGTGCACTACTACAAGGCCAAGTTCTTCCCGCGCATGGCTCGCGCGATGCTCAACGTGTGTGCCCAGCGGCTTGGCGATGGCCCCCACCGCGCGCTCGACAACTTCGCGGGTAGCGGCACCGCCCTGCTCGAAGCATCTCTGTTAGGGATTCCCTGTCTCGGCCTTGATATTGACCCCCTCTCCGCGATGATCGCGCGCGCCAAGCTCGAAGCCGTACGCCTTCATTCCGCGCTGCTTGCAGAAGAGGCCGCCCGCGTCGGTCGCACGCTGCGTATACTCGCCAGCGGTCAGCGCGAGCTCTTCGATACCGTCACGCCCAACGTAGCCACCGAGAGCATTACCTTCCCCGCATGGCTTCTCAAGAATCGCAACATGACGCCCGCCGTTGCGGAGCGCCTTGGCGCGGAGATAGGTGTGGTGCGCGCCGCTATTGCCGGTTGTGACCCACGGCTGGAAAATCTGCTCCGCGTGCTGCTCTCAGACGCAATCGCGCGTAAGATACGCATGCGCTTCCTGGGCACGGGCGTTGGTCGCTTTGCGCTGACATTCGCCCGTGCGCCGCTACAGCACATCTTCGTACGCGCGCTCGATGCCTACGTGCGCGTCGCTGTCACCTGCGAGTGGCTCCGCGAGACCATTCACCTTCAGCTCGCGGAAGCGCACGTCCTGGAGGCCGATACGCGCCATATCCCCGAAGAAGCGGGCTGCTTCGATATCCTCGTCACATCACCGCCATACCTGCCCGCATCCAGCGGCCGGGAGAGCTACACCAAAGCCCGCGCCCCCTCGCTGATCGCGCTGGGCATGCGCGACCATCTCACCGTGGATACGCTGGTGGATGATACTATCGGCTCAATGGATGGCTCCGGCGCCGCGCTGGATGGCCTGGCAGCCGGCGAGCGCGCGGCGGTCGAATGGCTCAGTCGCGATCCTCTGCGCGCCATTAAGGCCGACCCCACCGCGCGCTACTTCGCCGATATGCGCCGTGCCTTCGCCGAGATGTATCGCGTGCTGGCGCCCGGAGCGCTCGCCGTGGTCGTCAGCGGCAAGACGAGCACGTTCTATGAATTTGCCACCCGCGCAGCGCTGTATATCGTGCCCGCCGCCGAGCTACTCGCCGAAGAGGCGCACGATGCGGGGTTCACCGTGGAGGCACTGCGCGACGTGCAGCTCGCCAAAGCCAACCGCAACGCCCGCCCGCGCTCGCTGGACAATTACTATGAGACATTGATCTTCCTGCGCCGCCCGTGATGCCCGCGCCTGAATTGACACACCGCCTTGCGGTTTGTATGATGAAGCACACGCGCCGAGTCACTCCGCGAAAGTGTGGCCCCGGCGGGGGGAGAATCGGAGCCAGGTATGGTCACGTACGAAGATGTTACGGAGATGTTTCTCCACGCGGCGGAGGCGACTGGACTCTCGGTCCATCCTGAGTTCTGGCTGAACAGCCAGACGCTGGAGCGAGAGTTCGCCTGCACGCTGCATCCCGGCCCCTGTGAGGAGGCCGAGCACCACGCGACCTGTACTGTCTCCTTCGCGTGGGGGCCGCTCGATACGGTGCTGTCCATTGACGGTGCGGAAGGTATCTGCGAGTTTTTCCACGAGCCGGACGAGCACTGCCCACATCTGCATACGGAAGATGTGCCTCCACTCGCGCTGGACCTGACGTTTGTGTTGCCGCTCGATTACATCGGCTTTACGCCCCAGAGCTTGCAGACACTGGCGCGCACGATCAAGCTGCGCGCCTCCGAGCACAGCGGGCGTGCCGTGGAGACACGACCCACGGTGGCGCTGGCCTTCGGGGATAATGGCATCCAGACCGAGGCGCTCAACCTCCAGCAGCGTGTGGAGCTGCCTTTGTGGGATCCAGACGGTGTCAGCGGCTTCCGGCCAAGTGGCGAGCGGCGCTCTGGCCACATGAACCTGGGCCGAATACGCCGCCGAGACGAATTCGACGATGAACAGGAAGAGCCGCACCCCGAAGACTGGCTGCCGCACCTCTTCGCCGAAGTGCTGGCCGACATTACGGGCGTGATTGACGCGCTGGAGCATTCGCATTTGCCGGGTCCACTGCGCGGCGCGCCGGACAACGCGGACAACTAGCGATGGCATTGCGCGTGAGGAGCCGGTGGGTCACGCAGCACCATCCCCTTCGTCATGTCCTCCGCGGCCAGGCTCAGCGTATCAGGTGAATACCTGATGAAATTATACGGTGTTCACCTGATAGCGTAATGTAACGATGCGATGTAATATTAATGGCAGAGTGAGAACACCACCAAATCTCCTCCTCCCCTCCCATGCGATGGCCGGACTCATACAATGAGCCTGGCCATCGCTTTTTGTGGCGCGTTCTACCCATTCATGCCCGCGGCGGTCGGCTCGCTCATCGTAGTCGCCGGCTCGTCATGTGGGGCGCGCGGGATGTAGCGGTCCGCGTGACCGAGGGCCGTGAAGGAGAAGCCAAACGGGATCAGGAACGTCAGGCCACCGATTATAGCGTAGACCAGCGCGACGTTTCCCGTGCGCTCGATGGCGTAGCCGCCAGCCAGCGCTCCCAGCGGAATCGCGGACCAGGCTAGCACGCTGGCGATGCTGATGATCCGCCCCAGGAGATAGTTGGGGACGATGGCCTGGCGCAGACTCGACGTGTTGATGTTGAAGAGAATGCCCAAGCCGCCGCTGATGCCCCATATGACCAGTGCGGGCCAATACCACCGCATCTGCGAGAAGACGATGGTGAGCGCGCCCTCCGCCATCAACGCGCCGAGCGCCACCTGACTGAAGGACCAGCGCTTGCGCAGGGGTCCGGCGAGCAGGGCCAGCACGACGACGCCGATGCTGGCGGCGGAGTACATCCAGGCGATCTGCGCATAGCTGGCGCCTAGCTGGGTGCGGGCGAAGAGGACGACCTGCGCGCCGGTGGTAGTGCCAACAAAATTAACCAGCGCCATCATAGCGGAGATGTTGCGCAGCACGGGATGCTTGAGGACATAACGCAAGCCCTCGAGCACGTCGTGACCGATGCTCGTGCGCTCGCGGGCTTTGTCCTCTTCGGCGTTGAAGCTGCTGCGGACCAGCGCCAGCGAGACGACGGAGATGAGAAACGAGAGGGCGTCGAAGAGCATCAGGTCGGAGATGGGCAGCAGCGCGACGAGCAGGCCCGCCAGGAACGGCCCCATGACGCTGGCGCCGGAGTAGCTGGCCTGGATGCGTCCGTTGGCGGTCACGATATCGTCGCGGCTAACGAGGCTGGGGATGGCGGCGAACTGGCCGGCCTCGAAGCAGATGGTGAGTGTGGATTGAAGGAAGCCGACGGCGTAAATCCACCAGACGGAACGGATACCCAGCGCGAAAGCCAGTGGGATAGAGGCGACGACGGCGGCACGGCCAACGTCCATCGCGATCATCATGCGCTTGCGGTTGACACGATCGGTCCACGCGCCGAGCACGAGGCCGAAGAGCAGGTACGGCAGCATGTTGGCAGCCGTAGCGATACCCAGGTTGAGCGCCGAGCCGGTGAGCTTGTAGACGAGTAGCGGCAGGGCGAAGAGGGTGATCGAGCTGCCCAGGTTCGAGATGGTCTGGCCGGTCCAGAACTTCCAGAAGTCCGCGCTGAGACGGCGCTTGGGAGCGGCAATGACGCCATCATGCATAAAACAATGCTCGCTTTCTCCGGGATGTTGCTGATGAACGCGGGCAGCCCGCTCAGTGAGCTGCCTCGCCAGGAACGATGCGACCGATCTTATCGCCGCTCGCTTCGGTGAACCAGAGGTTGCCGTCGGGGCCGACGGTAATACCCGCCGGGCCGCTGTTCGGCGTTGGCACTGGATACTCGGTGACGTGCCCGTTCGTGGTGAGGCGGCCAATGTTGTTGCTGAAAAGCTCAGTAAACCAGAGGGCGCCATCAGGGCCAGCGGTAATGCCTGTGAGCACGCTACCGCTGGAAGGAACGCCAAACTCGGTGATGGCTCCCCGCAGCGTCATCCGCACGATGCGATTGTGGGTGGTGTCCACGAACCAGAGCGCGTGATCGGGGCCCACGGTGATGGCGCCCGGACCAAACTGGCGCGCGTCGCCAACCTCCGTCACGGCGCCGGCGGGCGTGACATAGCCGAGGCGGCCTACGTCACTATCGGTAAACCACAGGTTGCCGTCCGGCGCGACAACAATGCCGTTGGGTCCAGCGCCCGCTGAGACGGGGAAATTGGAGATGACGCCGCTCGGCGTGATGCGACCGATGCGGATCACTTCGGTAAACCAGAGGTTGCCATCCGGGCCGGCAACAATGCTGCCAGGTAGGCTGTCGAGGATGGGCAGTGGAAACTCGGTAACCGCGCCCGCTGGCGTCAGACGTCCAATCAGGTTGAGTGGCGGTGCGGTAAACCACAGGTTGCCGTCCGCGCCAACAGCGAGCCCGCCTGGTTGGCTGCCGGCGGGGATCAAGAACTCCGTGACGACGCCACTGGTCGTGATGCGACCGATTTTATCGGCTCCCGGCTCGGTAAACCAGAGCGCCCCATCAGGCCCGCGGACGATGGAAGTGGCCCCGGCTCCTGCGGTCGGCAAAGGATATTCGGTCATATGCAGCGGCGTGACGAAACCGGCGGGTAGAATGTGCGTTGGCCACCAGGACGCCTGCTGCCACACAACCACATGACTGCGCAGCTCGATGGCGATGCTGCCGGCGATGATCGCGATTACCGCCAGCACGACCGCCAGTGCGGTGAGGATGCGCTTCTTCAGGCTGGCTGGCCGGCGTTTTTGGGCATTGGCAGGTGTCCCTGCGGCGCTCATTCGGTTCTCCTGTGTTTTTTTCCGTCCGCCAGGTGTGAGTCTCTCGTGGGGCTGGCCGCCGGAGCTGAGGAGGAGTCTTGCAGGTACGGCGGGGCGAGAAACATATCGAAAGCTATGCCATAGACGCGGCCATTGGGGTCCACTGGCTCGGCGAGCAGGTCATCAAGCAAGTCTTCGAGCCGCTTTTGATATGCCTCCGCGCGCGCCACTGAGATGCGCACATGGGGAAACGCGGCGTTACAGATGGCGTCGTCGCCGTACGCCGACGTCGCTTCGATGCTTTCCTGATGAGCCACGTCCAAAATGTCGGGACTCAGCAGGGTATGGCCGGTAATCTCCGGGGAAAACGCGAACTGGAAGATACGGGCGGTACGTGTGTAATATTTGGCGACGATGCCATGGACGATTCGCCGGGCGACGATCTGCGCCAACCCTGCTTTTTCGAGCACTTGCAAATGGTGGCCGATGGTTCCGGGCGCTTCGTTGAGCCGGTCGGCGATTTGCTTGGCGGTGGCGGGTCGCGTTTGGATGATGCCGAGAATCTTCGAGCGTGTCGGATCGGCGATTGCCTTGAACTGCCGCGCCGTGCTCACATGCAGAATCGGCGGAAGATCGGGCATGGATGGCTCCGCGGCATCCATGTCGCCGAATGGTTGAGACTCAGCCATATACGACCTCACTAGACGCCACATTGCCGCGTGGCGGCCTGGCGGCGCGCCAGCTAGAGGCAATGAACGCGCCGCTCGTTCGGAACGTACGAATAACATCGAACGTGCTGGAAGTGTAGCACGATATACGCCAGGACACAAGAGGGAAATGGGTGTATGCGGCTCACCTGGCCCGTAGGGGAGCGCCAACCTGGAAAACGGCATTCGCGTTTGGTATTATGTCGTTCTGGTATTCTATGAATATGGTCGCGGTTGGTGATAGCCAGAGGAGCTTCCGATGATGACCCCGTACACTGCTGTTGGCCTCATTCCCACCGTGCGCGGCATTCGCACCCGCGCTGATATCAAACGCAACCTCGAACACCTCGTACACCTTGCCCATGCGGCTGTCTGGCTCTCGAACCTCGATCTGCCGGTGAGATTGATCGCCTTCCCCGAAGGCGCTCTCCAGGGTTTCAACGATGAAGTCCTTGATCTGGATCATGTGCGATTTGCCCGCGAATGCGCCATTGACATCCCCGGTGAGGAGACTGAGGAGCTGGGAAAAATTGCTCGCACCTATAATACGTTTATCATGGCCCAGGCTAAAGCGCGCCACCCAGAGATCGCGGATCGCTTCTTCAATGTTGGCTTCATTCTCGATCCCGATGGCGAGGTGATTCTGCGGCACTACAAAGTCTCGCCGCTCTTTCCGGTTGAGCATTCCGTGTGTCCCCATGATATCTTCGATTGGTGGACACAACGATACGGTAGAACACTCGACGCCTTCTGGCCGGTCGTGGACACGGAGATCGGACGCCTCGGCATCATGATGGCCAATGAAGGCTCCTATCCTGAAAACGCGCGCGCCCTCGCGCTGAACGGCGCCGAAGTCGTCTATCGCGCCTCCTATCCACATCCGGCGACCGGCAACGAGCTCTTCGAAATTCAGAGCCGCGCACGCGCGCTCGACAACAATCTGTATCTTGTCGCACCAAACATGGGAACCTACTACGTCTTCCCCGAGGATGACACCGCGATTGACACCTTTGGCGGGCGTTCCTTCGTGATCAACTACAAGGGACAAATTGTTGGCAAACAAGACTACGGAGGCGGCTCGACCTACGTCGCGGGTGTCATTGACATCGAAGCCTTGCGCGACCACCGTGCGCGGGCGCAGTGGGATAATTGGGTGAAAGACCTCCGCACGGAGTTGTACCAAATCGTGTACGAACAGCCTATTTACCCGAAGAATCTCTATCTAAATCGGGCGCCCATGACGCACGCAGAGTATCGCGAGCAAGTTACGGAGAAGCAGATCGCGCTGATGCATGACCGCGGCATCTGGGTCAAACCAGAGCGGTAGATTCGGCTCGTGGTTGGACAATTAGACCGCGCGCAAGGAGATTGAACACAACGGATCCGTCGCCGTCGGTGAGCTTACGCTCAACGGCAAGCCAGCCATATCCTACATCCGCGAGCTCCGGCAACACACCACATGTGTGTCAATCCGAGCACTCTTCTGGGATTGACATCTGGGTGAGGTTTTCCCTTGTAAGCAATTGTGCAGTTTTTCAAGGGAAGACCCTCTCCTGAATGGCGCGTAGGGCATCCGGGGGTACCGGCGATGCGTTCAGCGCCAGGGTGCGCGCACATGTCCATGATAAAATGGGTGGCAGGCACTTTTCTTGTTTGCCGGCATTGTCATTTTGTGCCATGTGGAAGACGAGATGGAGATCCAGGACCGGCGAGTCAAGCGGACGCAAAACCTGCTGGCGAAGGCGCTGATCGCGCTGACGCTGGAGAAGGGCTACGAGGCCGTTACGATTCGCGACATCACCGAGCGTGCCGACATCGGCTACGCGACATTCTTTCGTCATTATCACGACAAGGATGCTTTGCTGCTTGACGTGCTGGATGTCGTGCTCGGCGAGCTGATGGCCTTGCTGCGGCCAACAGCGTCCGGTGCCGACCCTGCCTCGGACGGCACGCTCATCTTCCGCTACGTAGGCGAACATAGCGAGGTCTGCCGTGTGCTGCTGAGCAGCCGGGGATCGGCGGAGCTGGTGCGGCGCACGCAGGAGACTGGCACACGTGGCGTGCTGGAGGACAACCGACCTCGGCCAGGAAGCGCCGTGCCGATGGAGATCGCCGCCTATCATCTGGTGGCGTCGTCAATCGCGCTTATCGCCTGGTGGCTCGATCACGATATGCCATACACTCCGGAGCGCATGGGGACCATCTATAGCGAGCTTATCGTGCGCCCGACTCGCGCGGTGGCGTTCGCTCCCCAACAGGACCGGTAGCATGATGAGGAGATGACTATGCCCACAACGCCTGATGCTGAGCGACTGACCGCGTACCTGGCGCCGCGCCTGGAAACGTATCTCGACGAGCTCGCCAGCCTCTGCGCCATCGAATGCCCAACATCGAGCAAGCACGGTGTGGATGAAGCAGGCGCGTGGGTGCGGGCATGGGCCAGCGCTCGCGGCTGGAGTGTGCGAGGCTACCCCAACGCCACAGGTGGAGACGGGCTGGGAATCACGCTGCCCGGTGGCGCGCCCGACGGCACACGCTTCTTGCTGGCGGCACACCTGGATACCGTCTATCCCACCGGCACGGCGGCGACGCATCCCGTGCGGCGCGAAGGAGATCGGCTCTTCGCGCCCGGCAGCGCCGACAACAAAAGCGGGCTGCTTTCCGCGCTCTACGCGATGGAGGCGCTCGAAACATGTGGATTGATGGAGAACATTGGGAAGATCACCCTTGCCTGCGGTGGAGATGAAGAGGTCGCGGGGATGCGCGCCTCGACGGCGCTGCTACGCGAGCTGGCGCGGGAGCATGATGTGGCGCTCGTGCTGGAAGCGGGCCGGGCCAGCGGCGACATTGTATCGGCTCGCAAAGGCATCGGCGCGTGGGTTCTAGAGGTTGCCGGGCGGGCGGCGCACGCGGGCGTGGAGCCGCACAAGGGAGCCAGTGCGGTGCTGGCGCTGGCGCAGCAGGTGGTGGCGCTGCACCTGCTCAACGGCATGCGCCCCGGTGTGACGGTGAACGTAGGCACCTTCATGGGTGGCACTGCGCCAAATGTGGTGGCTGCGATGGCGCGGGCCGAAATTGACGTGCGGGTGGCGCGCGCGGATGATATGGAGCCGGTCGCAGCGGCCATCGAGCAGATCGCCGCGACGCCCTATGTTCCTGGCGCGCGGACCACGCTCACTGGCGGCTGGCATCTCCCGCCGATGGCGCGCTCGCCAGAGATTGCTGCCCTGGCGTCTCAAGCCCGGGCCTGCGCTCGCGAGCTGGACTTCGATCTCTCTGATTGCGCGACGGGCGGCGTCTCCTACGCGAATCTTCTCACTGGTGAAGGATTGCCCGCGCTCGATGGACTCGGCCCTATAGGCGGCAGCGCCCACAACGCGGACGAGGAGCACGTGCGCGTCTCCAGTATCGTGCCGCGCACGGCGCTGCTTGCGTTGCTCATGCTGCGTTATGGGAAGTAGGCGCCCGAGCGGAGCGCCCCGGCGCTCCGCTGGCGGATCAGGCGATCAGTACAGGATCACCGGAGTGCCCACCTGCGACCAGTTGTACAGCCAGCCCATGTCGCTCAGCGGGAAGTTGACGCAGCCGTGGGAGCCGTTGTTGAACGAGATGGGGTCGTAGTGCGGCAGGTTCGAGTACTTGCCGAACCAGGAGCGCCACCAGGCGTCGTGCAGGATGAAGCCGTAATCGGAGTAGACCATGCCGAAATTGATGTGGGTAGGTTTGTAGTAGTACGGCGAGCTTGGCGGGAAGGGCGAGATGTCGTCGTAATTCTGCATCTTCACCTGCACGCAGTGTATGCCCGGAGGCGATGGCAGGTCAGGATTGCCCGACGTCACCTGGAACGCTTTAACCAGCTTGCCGTTGGAGTACATGCGCGCCTCTTGCTCGCGCAGCGAGACGACGATCACATTGTCAGGGGTAATGCCATAGTGCTGGAGCAGCGACAGATCCGTGGCGTGCGGCGACGTAGCGGGTGTCTTGTCGTTGAGATTTTGCAGCATAGCCTGGATGTTCGCTATGAACATCTGTATCTCCTGGTCCACCGCCTGGTAGTCCGAGAGCGTTTGCGCGTTCTGAAGCCGCTGCTGCGCATCGCCGATGCCGATGCTCTGGCTCGCGTACTCGTAAGCGTCGGGGTAGCCGATGCCGTTCGCCGGGTCAATCGTCTTGATCGCCTGGCCCTTGGCCACAAGCTGGCTGAGTGTCGCCAGATCGTGCGCCGTCTGGAGCTTGATCAGCGGCAGCGCCATCGCTTGCGTTTGCTGTTGCATCGTCTTGACGAATGCCGTGTAATCAGCAAGCGTCCGCGCGGAAGAGAGGGTCTGCGCGTCCTGCGTCGCCTGCTGCTGGTAGTGCGTATCCTTCCCGCCGTCCTGCTGGTACGTTAGTACGTTGGTCTGGAACGTCTGCAGCAGCGTCGCCGCCTGTGTTGGCAGCATCGCGCTGGCGTCCGCCGTGAGCTGCGTCGTCTGCGCCCGCATCAGCGATGTCAACGCCTCGTACTCTGCCGTGGAGCCAGCCGCGCGGAAGAGACTGAGATCCTGCGCCGGCCACTGCTGGTACTCGTAGATAGGCGCCGACGCCTGGGTGACGTTCACGGTAGGATCCGGCGTCCAAAAGTAATCGTTCGCGCCGAGCGCACACTGTAACGGCTGCGGTCCCGCGCTGGCGATTCCGAGCGCCGCGTCGTGGGCGCTTACCATTGCATTCAGCGCCTGGAGTTGCTGATACACCGGATTGATGTCGTTGACTGCAGTAAGCTGCTCTTGCACGAAGCGGTCAACTTGAAAGTACTCTTTGGTTGTCGCGGCGGCGGCGAATTGTTGCTGTGCTTGTTGTAGTCGCGGCGAATACTGCGCGACCTCCACGAAGCCCTGCTTCTGGACGCTCGTGATAGCGTCTTCGAGCTGCTGGAGATCAGTGGATGTCTGGGCGCGAGCCTGCGCGGGCGTCATCCGCTCCAGCGCGAGCACGGTATTGTAGAGCCGCGTATAGCCCGCATCCGCCGATTGGTAGCCCGCGTCGGTTCCACCTGCTGTCCCGGCGGCAAGCTTGCTTTCCTGTGTCTCGATGGGTTGCAGCAGCGATTCGGGAACAAGGTAGGTCGTGCGGGCCGTCTGAACCTCGTGGTCGAGTCGCGCCTTGTTCTTTTGCGCGGCATCGTGCGCGCTGGGGTCACACGCGCTGAGCAGAACAGTCGCGAGCACGACGACAAGACTAAGAGCCGAGAGTGAGCGAAGCGTGCGCTTCACACGTAGTACACCGGGTTGCCTCGTCCGGAGAGCCAACGTCGTCACGGTGTTACCTGCTTGTTCCATACTGTACATCCTACCCCACGCGGCAACCTCGGATCGCTCTCCGTCTGTTAGCGCTCGATCCACCTGCTGCTCGCAGCTGCGCGCACACGCTGCGCACGTCTCTACCACTGTACCACGCACGACGTCCGCTTTTGGTTACGGAGCATGCTGATCGCGCAGAAAGGCGGCGTACCACCAGCCGCTCGCCTTCACGCGCCGCTCCAGTGTTTGGCGATCTACGGCAACCAACCCGAAACGCGGGTGATATCCCTCCGTCCACTCGAAGTTATCCAGCAGCGTCCAGACGAAGTAGCCCTGGATTGGCAGGCCGCTGTGGCGTGCGCGGGCCAGCGACTCGATGTGGCTCTGTAGGTAGGCGATTCGCTGGTCATCGTGAATGTCGCCCGCGGCCTCGCTGGCTTCACTGAAGGCCGCGCCGTTCTCCGTGACGATCAAAGCGGGAGGGTGGTATGTAGCGTGGACCAGTGAGAGCACATCAGCAAGTCCCGTGGGATAAACTTCCCAGCCCGTTTCTGTGTAGCTTGCTCCCGGTACCGGCACCACCTGCCGTGGGTGGAGCGCCACCCTGCTCGTCGGCGGGCGCACTGGAGTCTGGATGAGCTGGCGCGCGTAGTAGTTGACGCCGAGAAAGTCTAGCGGAGCAGCGATGACTTTCATATCGCCCGCAACAACGGGCGGCGGCATGGTGCCCAGAAGGGGGAACAGTGTCTCAGGATAGTCACCCTTAAACAGCGGTCGCAGGAACCAATGATTGACTGTTGTGTCTATCGCCTGGACCTGTTCCCTTGTCTCAAGCAGATCGTCGGCAGCGTAGATGGGGCTAAGATTCAGCGCGATACCTACACGCGCACTCGGTGCGAGACATGCCCGCAACCGCTCAACAGCCAATCCATGCGAGAGGAGGAGGTGATGTCCAGCAACGACGGCTGCCTGCGGATCTGCAATTCCTGGCGCGTGCAGGCCCTGGCCGTATCCCAAGGAAGCGACCACTCCCGGCTCATTGTGCGTAATCCACCACTGGACTCGATCCGCCAGCCGCCGTGCGACCACCTCGGCGTAGTCGGCAAAGGCGAGGGCGGTCCGCCGATTGAGCCATCCCCCCTCACGTTGCAGCGCCGCCGGCAGATCCCAGTGATAGAGCGTCACCAGGGGGGTGATATCGCGCTCCAGCAGCGCATCTACCAGCCGGTCGTAGAAGTCCAGGCCAGGAGGGTTAATAGCGCCGGTACCCAGAGGGAACACGCGGGGCCACGCCACCGAGAAGCGGTAGGCTGGCACGCCAAGTCGCGCCAGCAGCGCCACATCGTCCCGCCAGCGGTGATAGTGGTCAGTCGCGACCTCCGCCGTCTCGCCGCGAGCGATGGCGCCGGGCAGTTGTGCGAACTCATCCCAGATGGATGGCCCGCGTCCGTCTTCCTGGACGGCTCCTTCGATCTGGTAGGCTGAGGTGCCCACTCCCCAGAGGAAATCCGCGGGAAAGCGCGCGGTGGTGCGCAGTACGTGCGCCGGGGTGCGCTGCGCCAGCGCCCGTGCCGCGGGATGCGGTGAATAGCCGGTGCTGGCGATCAGCGCGAGAATGCGGCGCCGCGTCTCGTCGTCAACGTCGGGCCTGCCAGTGAGCACACGAGAGATCGTCGCCTTTGAGACGCCCGCCAGTCTAGCGAGATCAGCGATAGTGATGCGCCGATTGTTCGCCGGTTCCGTGCCCGCGTCGCGTGTTGGATTCATCGGTTCCCCGAGCGGTTGGTCGCACCTTTGATGCAGCCGCTCCCACTAGTGAGCTGCGCACATGTCGGCGCCTTGTTCCGATGATACCATGTTCGCGCTTGCGGTGGGGCCGGCGCACGCCGGTGAACGGCGGACCTTTCAGGATGACACGCGAGTCGCCGGCTCACCCGGGCTAGCTTTCAGCCAACCCTGGCAAACTGAGCGCTCCGGTGTCGCAGAAGGAAATAGATGAAGTATGCGCCCGCCAGGAAATTGAGGTAGCCGATGGCGAAAACGACGAAGAGAAGAGGATCGTGACTCTGGAGGTGAAAGAACGGTGCGAAACCATGCGTCACCTGAATGACCATGTTGTGCAGGTAAAAGCCCACCTCGGTGATAAGGAACGACAGCAACAGCCAGTAGCCGGCGCGGCTGCCTCGCGCCAGCCAGATATACCCAGCCAAAAACCACAGGAGCGTCGCTATGAGAAGGAGCGAGCCGGCGAATGCCGGCGCGGCCCGATGGGGGAAGTAATACAGGTAGAGATAGTAGGGAATCTGCGCGATGTAGTTGGACAGGACAACTCCCAGCACGCTCGAGAAAAAGATGGGATGCTTCGTCCGCACCATGTTCCCCATTCTCCGCTACCTGGCCGATCCTGGAAGCATCCTTGCTCCAGGTGAGCGGCTACTCTTGCACGTCGCGCTTCCATATCAGCACGATCATCGTCCCCAGAAATAGCGCCGCGTACAGCCCACAGACCAGCAGCGTATGGCCGCCGGAGACTGGCACGAGCGGCGTCGCCAGCGCTTGGCTTGGTGTAGCGGCGCTAGCGGCGCGCTGCGGCAACACTGCCACTGGCATGACATTGATGTTCGGCCCCAGGAAGTCACCTGTAATGAGGGTCCAGAAGGTGTTGTTCGTCAAGCGGAAGCCGAGCAGGAAGAAGATCGTGCCGATGTTGTCGGCGGGAAACCAGCTCATACTTGCAGCCAAGCCACCGGCCAGCGACCGCGTCACCACCGTCACCGCCGCCGCCATCAGGATGGTCAGCGCCATGCTCAGCATCACCGTCTCGATGTAGACGCCTGTATCGGCCCAGAAGCTCGCATCGAGCGACTTGAGGATGTCGAGATTGCCTGCGACACCTCGCAGCAACAATAGCGAGACCAGCGTGTCGAGTACGATGCCGCCCACCAGGATTCCCAACGCGACGAGCGCCAGGGTCACCAGCTTGGCGGCGAGAAGCTGTAAGCGCCCGACGCCGCGCGCCAGTAGGATGCGGATCGTGCCACCTGAGTACTCCATGCCGATGAGCCGCGACGTGACGAGTATCAGGAACAGCCCGGAAAAGATACGCAGGATCATGAGGCTCGTGCCCATGAACGCATAGAGCGTATCGAGGGGGGTCTGGACGATCTGCGTCTTGAGGTCAGGGATGGCGCTCGCGAAGAGATACGGCAGGCAGAGGATGGCGATGAGTAGCGCCGCCATCAGCCACGTTGCCCGCTGACGACCAACCTTGAATAGCTCACCGCGCACGATGCCCACGAAGCTGGGCCGCGCGCCGCGCGCAGCACGCACCGTGCCCCGCGCGAGTGTGATGGAAGGATTCACGAGGTGTCTTGCTTTCTCTGAAGCGACTGTCGAGCCCGGAAGCGGGCGCGGCAAGCAGCGCCCCTACCTATAGCGTCGGCAGGAACCTTACTGTGACTTCTATGTGCGCTCGGTGCCGGCGGCGTTTCGCCAGCACGTACCGGCTCTCTTTCCCTCGATGCGGAGAAGGGAAAGCAAGAATGGCTACTCCTGCACGTCGCGCTTCCACATCAGCACGACGGAGACGGCCACGAAGATCGCCGCGTAGATTAGCGCCACGGTCAGCGTGTGGGCGCCCGTCACATCCACCAGCGGCGAAAAAGATGCACTTAACGCATGCTGGCCGTAGATCGTTGTCGCCGACACACTGGGCATCGCGTTCAAGTTTGGGCCGAGCCAGGTCCCGGTAATGTTCATCCAGAACGTATTGCCCGTCAGCCGGTAGGCCAGCCGCATGAACTCGACGCCGATGTTATCCGCCGGGAACCACGCCAGCGCGAGACCCAGGCCGAAGACCAGTCCACGCCCGACGATGGTGGTTGTCATCGCCAGCAGAATCGTCACGCCCATGCTGACTAGAATGGTGAGGAGGTAGATGCGAGTGTCGGTCCAGAACGCCGACGTCATATGCTGCTGCATCGCCGTGCCGCCCATGTCTTTCAGCAGCAGCACCCAGTCCAGCAGAGCGTCGAGCGCGACGACGGCGACAAAAATCCCCAACGCCACCAGCATGACGGCGAGTAGCTTCGCGGCGAGCAGGTGCAGCCGCCCGACGCCACGGGAAAGGAGAATGCGAATCGTGCCGAGCTGATACTCCGTGCCGAAGACAAGCGCCGTCAGAATCAGCAAGAAGATGCCGCCGAAGACGCGCAGCGTAAACAGGTTCGCGTCCACGATGCGATACAGAAACACATCAGGTTGCGTCGCGAAGTTATCTTTCAAGCTCGCCGTCGCGAAGAAGATCAGGTACGGTAGCGCGATGACCGAGATCAGGAGGGCCAGCATGACCCAGACGACGCGCATACGGGATATCTTGAAGAGCTCGCCGCGTAGCAGTCCAGGGAAGCTGGGCGAGGCCGCTCCACTCTTCGCGGCGGTTGCGTGGCTCGTGGTTATGGCTGCGCTCACTGGACACCTCCCTCGGCGCTGTTGGTCAACTGCAAGAAGACCTGCTCCAGGTCATGCGCCTGCGGGGTGATGGCATCGGGCGCAAAGCCAGCCTGCACCAGGAACAGCGTCAGATCGCGGCCCCGTCCGCCTGGCGCGGTGGTAATCAGGGTGTCGTGCTCGCCAAGCCGTGCGCCACGGCCCCAGGGCTGCGTCTGAATTGCCGCCAGCGCCGCCGTCGGGTGCTCGACTGTCACGACGAACTCGCCGGTGCCGCGTGTCAGCTCCTCGACGGTGGACTCGGTGATGAGCTGCCCGAGGCTCACGATGGCGACGCGCGTGCAGATCTGCTGCACTTCGCTGAGGATATGGCTGGAGATGAAAACGGTCTTACCTTCGCTCGCCAGCCGGTGCATGAGGTCGCGCATCTCGACGATACCCGCCGGGTCCAACCCATTCGCCGGCTCATCCAGAATCAGGATATCGGGATCTTGCAAGAGAGCGATGGCAACGCCCAGCCGCTGTTTCATGCCCAGCGAGTAGGTTTTCACCCGATCCTTCGCCCGTGCCCGCAGCCCCACCAGATCCAGCACGGCATCTATCCGGCTCTCGGCGGCGCCGCCCAGCACGGATCCCACGGCCCGCAGGTTGTCGCGCCCACTCATATAGAGGTAGAGCGCGGGCGTTTCGACCAGCGCCCCCACACGTGGCAGAATCCGCGCACCGTTGGTCGCGACGTTTTGGCCCAGAATTTCGGCGTGCCCGGAGGTGGGCGCGATCAATCCCAATACCATGCGGATCGTGGTGGTCTTGCCCGCGCCGTTGGGACCCAGAAAGCCGAAGATATCGCCGCGATGCACCGCCAGATTGAGGTTATTCACGGCGGTGCGCTGCCCGTACTGCTTCGTCAGGTTGACCGTTCGCAGTACCACTTCTTCCGAGCGTGGGCGCGCATGTGTCGTGTATGGCTGCGCGGTAAGCGTCTCTGCCATGCCGATAGTACCTTTCCCTATGAACCACTGAACCGTGGCGTACCTCGCCGCATTCGTGTTCCGAGAATAAGGATACTGCCGGCCTGTCGCGCGTCAATCACGCAGGTGTCGCAACTTTGTCGCGGATGTGGCCCTACTTGTCAGGAGGTACGGCGGTTCGTGTCAGCAGGCGGGCGGTGATGGACCTCCGCGCTCGACTGCGTCCATATGATCTTCCCCGCGTCGTCCCTGGCGACGTGTGCGCATAGAGCTAGCCAGCACCTCCGACGGCGCGGGCTACGCTTGCAGCGGCAAGGCTAAAGTTGGTAGTAACTGTTAGACGCGCTGGCCCGCGATCTTGAGCGCAGTAATGAAGTTGCTGGCCAGCGTGTCGAACTCGTCGCTATTGTATTCTTCCAGCTTGCCCGCGTCGCAGAGCAGCGCGATCTCGCTATCAATCGGAATCTGTGCGAGCAGCGGCGAGCCTGTCATCACGACCAGATCCGCGCCGTTGCTGGGGCCGAATATCTCATTACGCGAGCCGTCGGGCATGGTGAGATACGCCATGTTTTCCACGACGCCGATGAGCTTGCCCTTCATCGTCTGCACCATCTTGATGCACTTCATCACGATCTCGGTCGCGAGCATCTGCGGCGACGAGACGATCACCACTCCGTCCACTGGCAGCGACTGCATGACCGTCATAGGCGCGTCGGATGTACCGGGGGGCAGATCCACCAGCAGGAAGTCCAGCTTGCCCCAATCCGCGTCGCCGTAGAACTGGCGGATCGCGTTGGAGACCATTGGGCCGCGCCAGACGACGGGATCAGTGCTTTCCGGCAGGAACATGTTCATGGACATGACCTTGATGCCACCTATCGTGCGCAGCGGCTCGATACCTTCGTCGCCTTTTGTGGGTCGCCCATGCACACCGAATTCCTTGGCAATGCTCGGTCCGGTGATGTCGCCGTCGAGAATGCCAACTTTCAGGCCCTGTCGCTGCAAGGCGACGGCGATCAGTCCCGTGACAAGCGACTTGCCGACACCGCCCTTGCCGCTCATTACGGCGATGATGTGGCGGATTTTCCCGCCCTGCGCGCTGGGACTTCCCACAATGTTGAGCTGGATGCCGCGTCCGACCGGCGCCTTCACCGACGGTTTGATCCCCTCGGCCTCCTGCCCATTGGCAACGCGATTGAGATCGGCAAGCAATCCGTTCACATCGAGACTATGCGTGCGCGCACCCTGCGCTACACTCTCCGCCGCGCCCACATGACAGGCGGCGCATGGCAGACCGTGCCCCTGAAATACACGAGTTGTCTGCGGATATTTGGACACAACGTCATGAATGATCATGTCCGCGGTAATTTCGATGGGCATGCGTTCCTCCTGGCAGCACCCGCTCACCCACTGGCTACCTTCGGGCCACGAGAGCGTTCGCCCGCGTGCCAGCCCCTTCGCACGGAACCAGCGACACAGAGCAAAATGAGGCGTTGCCGCGACTGACAAAGACCGGAGCTAATCCTGACTAGCCAACTCGGATTATACCACGTGGCGACACGAAACTCCGGCAGCCCGCGGGGAGCCACTGTTGAGCATGGGCGATATGCATGCTACCGCATGCTGATGTGAGCCTCAGCGATGGCCTCCTCCAGCGCGAGCGTCCTGCCGCGCGCCCAAGCGCGTGCGAATGCCTCGTCGCCCAGGGCCGCGCGAAGAGTGGCGAGGTCACCATCATAAGCGGGAAGCTCGCCGGGCGGTCGCCCCAAATTGGTGGCGGCAGTGCGCATCGTCTCGACAGCACCCCAGAGCCGCGCCGCGCGCACGTGGTGCCCCTCGGCATAGGCCAAGCGCGCGAGGTCTTCCAGGCAATGAACGACGCCTTGCATATTGGGGTATTCCCGATACAGCGCGAAGCTTTCAGCATAGAGCGCCCGTGCCCGCGCGGCTTCGCCGTGCTCACGCGCCACATTGCCTAGATGATGCAGCGCGACGGCGATGCCCACGCTGGCATTCAGCGAGCGGAATAGCGCCAGCGCGCGGTTGAGATAGCTGGCGGAGCGTGCATAGTCGTCGCGGCGCTGCGTCAGGACGCCCAGGTTTACCAGCGCGCCGGCCAGCCCCATACTGGTCGCGCCGGATGCAGCGACCGGCCTCGATTCTTCAAAGCAAGCGATGGCTTCTTCCAGCCAGGCTGCCGCGCGCTCGTCATCTCCCTCGTTCATCGCAACGACGCCCAGATTGCTGAGCGCACTCCCCATGCCCAGCGTGTCGCCCAGCTCGCGGCGCAGGCGCAGACTCTCCTCGAACCGGACCCGTGCGTCACAATACCTGGCAGCGTCGAGCGCCAGGATACCAAGCCGGTTGAGTGCGGCTGCGGCTTGCGCTATATCACCCTGCTCGCGGGAGAGACGGAGACTTTCTTCCAACCACCGCTCCGCCCGGTGTGGATTGCCGGTATGCTCAGACAATCGCCCCGCTTCCAGCAGGGCTTTGGCCCGCGTGGCTGCCGGTACGCGGATCGCGGCGCTATCTGGTGTAGAAGACATCGCCAGCGCCAATAACTCCTCCAATTGCTCGCGTCCCTCGCGCGCGGGGCCACGCACGCTCCAGAACGGACCTAGCGCCCCCGCCAGCCGCAGGCCCAGCTCCAACGCCTCATCCGGCTGGATCACCCCGGTGACATCGAGTGCGGTGGCTGCTCCGCCGACTTGTTCGGCGGACTGAGACGTGACGCGCCGAGCGTGCGCTCGCAGCCAGTTGAGCGCCGCGCGCAGGTTGTCATGCTCAGGCGCCAGCCCGGCCAGCCAACGTGCCTGCTCCGGCCCTGAAAGGTATGGTGCTGCCGTCTCTGCCAGCGCAAGGTAGTATTCGGCATGGCGCCGTCTGAGCGCCTCAGCCTCGCCGCTCTCGCGCAATCGCTCAAAGGCGTAGGCACGGATCGTCTCCAGCATTCCAAAGCGCACCTCGCCGTTTGGTATCTCCTCCTGGCGTATCAAGCTCTTATCCATTAGCGCGGCAAGCCCTTCTAGCACATCGCTGCCAGCCCCATCCGCGGGCTGGCAAACGACTTCCGCCGCTTCGAGCGCCCAGCTACCCGCGAAGACAGACAATTGGCGGAAGAGCTGGCGCACCGGTGGCGAGAGCAAGTCGTGACTCCACGAGATAGCATTGTGAAGTGTGTACTGGCGCTCTGGCAGATCGTGTGAGCCGGCCAGTACGAGCAGCCGCTGGTCGAGCCGGGCGAGCAACGCCGCAGGTGGCAGCAGCTTGATGCGCGCGGCGGCCAGCTCGATGGCGAGCGGGAGGCCATCGAGCCGGGCGCAGATCTCCGCGACTTCTCGCGCGTTGTTGTGTGTCAGCGCAAACGCTGGTTTGACGGCATGGGCACGCTGTGCGAAGAGCGCGATAGCCGGGTAGCTTTCCAGTACGTCAAGCGGCGGCAGGCGCGCGGGGTCGGGTAGCGTGAGCGGTGGCACCGGAAATTCGTGCTCGCCAAGCAGGTGCAGCGCCTCACGGCTGGTTGCCAGTATCTTGAGGTGCGGGCACATGCTTAGCACCCGCGCTAGCTGGGCGCCAGCGGTGATGACCTGCTCGAAGTTATCAAGAACCAACAAGGTGTGCCGCTCGCGCAGATGCGCCTGGAGAGCATCGGTGAGCGGCGTGTCCGTGTCACGCAGCGCCAGTGTTTGCGCGACGGCGACCAGCACCTGAGCGGGGTCAGTGATCGTGGCGAGGGCGACGAATGCGACGCCATCCTCAAAATCGGACGTCAGTGCGGCGGCGACCTGGAGGCTCAGCCGTGTCTTGCCGGTGCCAGGAGGGCCGACGAAGGTGAGCAGACGCACCTCCGGGGAGCGTAGCAGCCGGCATGCCTCGGCAACCTCGCGCTCCCGGCCCAGCAGCGGCGTTGGTGGAACAGGCAGATAGTGCGGCGGTATGGCTCCTGACGGACCCACCCCGCCTGCCGGTAACGGCGACGCGACACGAGCGAAGCGTGTATGTGCGAGCAAAGTAGCGTGTTGCTGAGGCGATAATTCAAGGGCGGCACTCAAGAGACGAATCGAGTCGGCGCGCGGCTTGGAGAGTGCACCACGCTCGATATTGCCGATGGTGCGGGCGCTGAGTCGCGCGCGCTCCGCCAGCTCTTCCTGAGTCAATCCCGCGTCAATCCGCCAGCGCTTCAAGAGGTGACCCACGGTTTGCGACTGCGTTGTGTCCATGCCGGTCAGTTGCTCCCCAGAGATCCATATGCGCTGATGTGACCGCATGGCGGAGATGGGTTCCAGCGGAATCGCCCTACATGGTACCATAGCAGTCCAGCGTATGCCAGTTTGACTGAATACGCTGGGACTCGCGCCACAAAAGCGACGGCGAAACGTCAGATGGCGGAGCGTAGATATTTCCAACGAAGTTGCCGATTTTTCCTGTACGCGCTCACTCACTTCGTGCAGACTGGTAACACTATAGCGGAGACATCCCTCTCCGCAAACGATAATCGGTGTCGCGCCAGCGACGGCGCCACCATCAGATGAGGAGCGATACAGACAATGCAAGCAGCACTGGCAATCGGGGGCTTGATCGTACTCGCGATTGTGCTGGGGACCCTCCGGCGCACGCTCATCAACTCCCTCGGGAGTAAGGCAGTCGCCGCCAGTCGGGGCAACAAGCCAAAGTCGAAGCTGCAAAAGTTCTTCGGCTGGTAGGACAATCTTCGGGGCCTGCCCTCTGGTCATGTCTGGTCATGGTTGCATGGCACTCATTCGGTATTATTCTGGCCGCCTCACCTCAGAAGGCGGCCACTTTTTTGTCTGTGTCTTGTTCGCGAAATGCGTCGCTATCGTTACCAATCGAAAGAACAACGAAACAAAAGCATGCTATTGACAAGTAAACGAAAGTCATGTACGCTTGCGAACAACACCGATCGAAAGTGGGCGTTTCCTTTCCATGCGTCTCATGGATCGTTCTCGACGATGAGGGCTGAAGGCCGATGGATCCGTCCAAGTATGATGGCGAAATACCCGCGGAGCTACGGCGGCAGCAGATTCTGTCATTCATAAAGGGCCGTGAGTTCGTTCGCGTTGCGGACCTGAGCACGCACTTCGGCGTCTCCGATGTCACGGTGCGGAGCGATCTCGATATGCTAGCGGAGCTGGGGCAGCTCCGGCGAGTTCGGGGTGGGGCCATACCGGATGTACGCCCCCATCTGGAACGTCCCTTTGAAGAGACGCTGGCGACATACCCCCGAGAAAAAGAGGCGATTGGCCGCGCCGCGGCTCAGATTGTCACCTCAGGGCAAACCATCATTCTGGACGTGGGAACCACGACAACCGCTGTCGCGCGCGCGCTGATTGCCCGCGACAACCTCCAGGATGTCGTGATTTTCACGCCCTCATTGAATATCGCGTTCGCGCTGGAGCCAGCGATTCCCCGCTTCACCGTTATCTTGACGGGAGGCACGCTCCGGCCTATGCAGCATTCGCTCATTGATCCGCTAGGCGGCCTCCTGCTAGAACGCATCACTGCACACATCGCCTTCCTGGGGTGCAACGGCATTGACCATCGTGGCGGCGTAACGAATATCAACCTCCCGGAAACCGAGATCAAACGGCGCATGTTGCGCGCATCTCGGCGCATTGTCGTGGCGGATAGCTCGAAAGTGGGGCAAATCGAAGTCGCCTACCTCTGTGGCGCCGACGAGATAGATATGCTGATTACCGATGGAGGCGCTGATGCTGGCGAGCTAGCGGCGCTCCATGAACGGAATGTTGAGATCCAGATTGCCAAATAGCGGCATGGACTATCCATGCGGCGCACGGCACGCGCGAACGCTGCGCACTGGTTCCGATCAGATGGCAATACCGTCGTCATCTGCTTCGCATCGTAGGTAGCCACCGGCTTGCCTCACCCGAGGCGGCACGGCGGCATGAAAAGGAGGAGAGCAGGCGCTCATGAGGACGGCGTGCCGTATGGCACGCGTACGTCCGCCTGATTGGTAGCGACTCGCGCGGGCCCGCGCGGCTCCTCGCGAATAACCCGGAGTTGTGAGGGTACCTTCAACCTTCAGGTGGGCAGATGAGGCACTAGCTACGGGCGGCACTAACGATCTAGCACAGAGAAAAGGGAGATTGGCCATGAGCGACTCGCGGTTGTTTCGACTTTCGCCGTCCCCGAGCCGGGCCGGCTATAACCTGTTCAATGGGGCACCGTCGTTCGGCTCCGACGTTTCGCGCCGAGACTTTCTCAAGATTGCCGGCGTGCTGGGCGGAGCAGGACTTCTTGCCGCCTGTGGCGGCGGCGGCGCAAGCGGTACCGGAGCGGTCAAGCTGCAATCCAACCTCTCCGACGCGGTTCCCAAAAAGGCGCTTGCTGACCTCGTCAGTAAGTATCAGACGGCAACCGGCAAATCCATCAACATCTCGACCATAGACCACAACACCTTCCAGATCAACCTTGCCAACTACCTGAACGCGAACAACCCACCCGACATGCTGACCTGGTTCGCCGGCAACCGCGTGCGGTTCTTCGCCAATAAGGGGCTGCTCGCGGACGTGTCGGACGCGTTCTCGAATGTCGCCGGTTACACCCCCGTCCTCAAGAACCTCGCCAGCTTGAACGGGAAGCAATACATCATGCCGATCACCTACTACTGGTGGGCGGTGTTCTACGTCAAATCCACCTGGCAGAAATTCGGCTACCAGGCGCCGACCGACTGGCAAGGCTTTATCAATCTCGCCAAACAAATGAAGTCTGACGGCCTGACGCCAATCGCCTTCGCGGATGCCGATGGCTGGCCAGCGGGTGGCTGGTTCGACTTCATCAATATGCGGCTCAACGGGTATGATTTCCATATCCGATTGATGGCGGGCCAGGAGTCTTTCCAGGACCCGAAGGTGAAACAGGTTTTCGATACCTGGCGCGAGATTCTCCCGTACACGTCGCCCAACGCGGTGGCGCTAAAGTGGCAAGACGCGGTGACGCCACTCGTGCAGGGCAAGGCCGGGATGTACATGCTCGGTGCGTTCTTGGTGCAGGCAACACCCGACTTGAAACAGGACGACTTCGATTTCTTCCCGTTCCCCACGATTGATCCCACCGTCCCGATGGCCACTGAAGCGCCAACCGATGGCTGGATCATCAGCTCACGTGCCGCCAATCCGTCGGGAGCGAAAGATTTTGCCAAGTGGTCAGTGCTGCCAGACAATGCCGGCCCCTACGCCACCGAGCAGGGGGGCGTCATTCCCGTCAATGCGCAGTCACCCACTCCCAGCGACATCTTCGTAGCCAAGGGGGCGAAGCTGCTTCACGACTCCGCCGCGCTGAGCCAGTTTTTCGACCGCGACTCGTCGCCTGCCTTCTCGCAAAATGCGCTTGGCACCATTCAGGGCTTCCTGAGCAATCCAAGCGATATTGACGGGGTCACCAAGCAGCTGGATAGCTTTATGCAACAGGCCGCGAACGCCTAGCGGCTTTGGCAGCGCGTCTCGATAACAGAAGGGAGTCAAGCGATGGCTATGACAGCGGTGGCTCGCACTGTGGAGAGCGCGCTTGCTCGCGTGAGAGCGCCCCGACGCGGGCGGGCGCTTTCACGCGATAACGTTACCCTGGTTCTGTTCCTCGCGATTCCGTTGACCATCTACGCGATCTGGGTCTGGGGTCCGGCGGTGGCCACCATCGTCATCTCGTTTACACGCTGGGACAACGTCTCCGCGCCCGAATGGATCGGATTACAGAACTACGCGCGCCTGATCCATGACCCGCTTTTCCAGCAGGCGCTGGTCAACAACCTCGTCTGGCTCATCGTGTTCATTTCTATTCCAATGTCGGCGGGGCTGGCGCTCGCCGTCGTCCTGGATAGACGGCTCAAGTTTACCCGTCTGTACCAGAGTGCTATCTACCTGCCGCTGGTGCTGTCGCTGCCCGTCATTGGACTGATGTTCACATGGTTCTTCAAGCCCGACGACGGACTCGTCAACACGGTGCTCGGTCTCATCAGTCACGGCAAGATTTCCCCAGGCTGGCTGGCCGATCCCCATCTTGCGCTGGCGGCGGTGCTCACCGCGGCAATCTGGCGGCACGTCGGCTACGTGATGGTGCTCTATCTGGCTGGCCTAAAGGGGCTTGACCCGGCAATGCGCGAGGCTGCCGTGGTGGACGGCGCGAACGAGTGGCAGGTCTTCCGCCGGGTAACGCTGCCGCTGCTCAAGCCGGTCACAGTCATCGTGCTCGTCATTACGATCATCGAGTCATTGCGCGCCTTCGACCTCGTCTACGTCATGACCAACGGGTTGGAAGGTCCTAACCACGCGACCGAGGTGCTGGCGACGTTGATGTTCAATGCTGCCATTCACAATTATCAGCTTGGCTACGGCGCCGCAGTGGCGGTCGTCCTGCTGCTCATCTCACTCGGCTTCATCATCACGTACGTCGTGCAGGTCATGCGGACAGACGAGGAACTCTAATGGCTGAGACAACTCTGGCCCGCCCGGCCGCCGAGTCCATTTCCAGGACCCGCAAAAATATCGTGCCGCGCCGTGTCAAAACGACCTTGCTCTACGTGATTCTCACCATCATCGCCGTCGTCTGGCTGATTCCAATTCTGAGCGCACTCTACACCGCACTGCGCACGTTCGCCGACGGCACCGCCAATGGCCCCTGGAGTTTTCCGCCACATTCCCTGACGCTCGAAAACTTCACGTCAGCCTGGACGGACGGGGGCTTCTCCCATTACTTCCTGAACACCTTCCTGGTCGTTATTCCGGCAGTCATCTTGATGCTGCTCCTCTCCTCGATGTCGGCCTATGTGCTCGCGAGACACCGCTTCAGAGGCAGCCGGGCAATCTTCATGATCTTCGTCGCCGGTCTGCTCTTGCCGTTCCAGATTTTGCTGATTCCAGTCTACCGGCTTTCCAATTTCCTCAACATCTACGATAACCTCTGGGCGCTGATCGCGATTCACGTCGCGTTCGAGCTAGGGTTCTGCACCTTTGTGCTCCATAACTTCATGCGCACGATCCCAAAGGATCTCACCGATGCCGCCGCCGTTGACGGCGCCTCTGTCTTCTGGATCTGGTGGCGCGTGATTCTTCCGCTGTGCCGGCCCGCGCTGGCGGCGCTGGCTACCCTCGAATTTACCTGGAAATGGAATGATTATCTCTGGGTCATCACCCTCATCCAATCAGATGCCAACGCCACTGTGACGCTGGGATTGAGCGGATTGCGGGGTGAGTTTGTCACGAACTGGAACTTGATTAGCGCCGCCAGCCTCCTTGCCGCGCTCCCGACCTTGATCATTTACGCGGTGTTACAGCGGCAATTCCTGGGAGGCCTGTTTGCGGGGTCGTTCAAGTGAGCCAGTGACGAGGGGTAACAAGGAGTGATGGAGCCGTGACAGCAGCATTTCGCGATATCGCCGACGCTCCCGCGAGTCCAACCGCCGTCGTGTTCGAGCATGGCTGGCAATCGTGGAGCCCAACCGGAATATATCCAGCAACTCAACAATCACCACGCGCATCGAGCGCGGTCGCCCACACGATGGGCTTTCGCCCCGAGATACCCGCGCCCGACACTGGATTTCAGGGCGAGGGGTTGCTGGCGCTCGATCCGGGCGATGGCGACCCGGTGCGCGTCTGGTCGGCGCCTGACCCCTCCCGCGAGGTCCCAACTATTCGCTTGAGCGCCCGTGATGGCCGGCTGGTGGTCTCCGCGGACGGAGCAGTCCGCGAAGATAGGTACCACGGCGGGATTGAGCGAGCGCTAGCGCAATGGGCTGATGAGCTGGCGGCGCGTCTTGGCATCGCGCCGGTTCAATCGCTGCCGCCTATCTGGTGCACGTGGTATCAGTACTTCACTCAGGTGGCAGAGGCCGATGTTCTGGAGAACCTGGCGGCAATCGAACGCTTGAGCCTCGACGTAGGCGTTGTCCAGCTTGACGATGGTTACCAGGCCGGAATAGGTGATTGGTTGGAGCGCAGCTCGCGCTTCACACATCCGCTTGCCGACCTGGCCAGCCGCATCCGCGACACGGGGCGCCGCGCGGGGATATGGACGGCACCGCTCCTCGTGGGCGAGCGCAGCCAGCTCGCGCGGGAGCATCCCGACTGGCTGGTGAGCGAGGCGGATGCGGGCTTTAACTGGGGCCAGCGTCTGATTCCGCTCGATGTGACGCATCCCGACGCGGCAGCCTACTTACGGCAGGTATTCCGCACGCTGGCGAGCTGGGGATTCGATTTCTTCAAGATTGATTTTCTCTACGCCGGTGCCATTCCTGGCCGCCGCCACGAGACCATTGAGCCGGTCACAGCGTATCGTGCGGCGTTGCGACTCATCCGTGAGGCGGTGGGGGAGCAGGCGACGCTGCTTGGGTGCGGCGCTCCGCTTTTGCCGAGCATCGGCATGGTAGAGGCGATGCGTATCAGTCCTGATGTGGCGCTGTCCGTCGAGCCGCCAGGCGGCGATGTCAGCCGCCCGGCACAGCGTTCCGCCGTGATGGCCGGACGCGCCAGAGCCTTCCAGCATGCGCGGTGGTGGGTCAACGATCCCGACTGCCTGATCGTTCGGCCGGAGGTCGAAAGTCGGGAGGCATGGGCTGCACATGTTGAACAGTATGGCGGCTTGCGTGGGTCCAGCGACCAGCTCGGCGCGCTGGACGCGTGGGGGCTCGAAACCACACGCAGACTGCTGCGACCGTCGTCTACTACGCCGCTCGTGTCGAGTGAGTCTATTGGATAATCGCGGGTGAGAATGTGCCAAGATGCGCCATTCTCCCTGCTCGTGAAGATGTGGCGGTGTGTTACCAATGAGTGGCTTGAGGAGAAAACCTCCCGTCGGGGAGGGGGAAGCGCACGCAGGGACAGCGCGGCCTATTACCAAACCTACTATGAGCAAAGAGCGTTTGCGAAAAGAAGATGGACGCTACCTCATCAGGTATCGGTTCCTAGAGCCAGGTGGGGAGAACAAAGCGCCCTCAATGGCTGGTAGCGAGAATGAGGGAGTCCATCATGAGTCAGCTTCGTTGGGATCCGACGCTCTCTGAATGGGTCATCTATGCGCCCTGGCGGCAGGATCGGACCTTCTTGCCGCCTGTCACCTGGTGTCCACTCTGCCCGACACGTGACGAGCGCTTCCCTACTGAAGTGCCATTTTCTTCCTACGAGATCGTCGTCTTCGAGAATCGTTTCCCGTCACTATCGCTCAGCGCGCCCACGCCCGATGACGCGGAAGCGCACCTGGCGCTGGATGCGCACGACACTCAGGAAGCGACGTTGGCAGGGACACGACCGGGGTATGGGGTCTGCGAGGTTGTCCTGTATACGGATGAGCATACGACTACGCTGGCACAGCTAAGTGAGGAGCGCATTCGGCAGCTCATCGAAGTCTGGGCTGATCGCTACATAGAGCTTGGCGGCATACCAGATGTGCGCTACGTCTTCATATTTGAGAACAAAGGTGAGGTTATTGGCGTTACGTTGCAGCACCCACACGGCCAGATCTACGCCTATCCCTTCATACCGCCGCGGCCCGCGCGGGAGCTAGCAGCCGCGCGGGCATACGCCGACACCCATAGCGGGAGCTGCCTGCACTGCGCCATCCTCGCTCAGGAACTTGCCGACGGTCGCCGCATCGTCGTGCGTGGCGACTCATTTACTACGTTTGTGCCCTACTACGCGCATTATCCGTATGAGGTACACATCTACGCCAACCGCTGCATATCGTCAATTGCTCAGCTCACCGCCGCGGAGCAGCGCGATCTGGCGGTGGTGCTGAAACAGACGCTATCCGCGTATGACGCTCTCTGGGGATTCTCTCTTCCCTATGTGATGGGAATTCATCAGGCGCCGACCATTGGCGAGGACCATACTGGTATCGCGCACTTGCACTTCGAGTTTTACCCGCCGCATCGCACACGAGACCGCTTGAAATACCTGGCGGGTAGCGAGCTGGGAGCTGGCAGCTTCATTGTAGATGTGCTGCCGGAGGCCGCCGCCGCCACATTGCGCGAGGCGGCAATCCGCTCGCGCGAGCGCGCGCCGCGCTAGCCTGCCCAAGGTCCGACATTCGATGTGCGTGCGTACTCGGTGGCTCGATGAATGCCTTTATCCGCCACCGACTGTCACAATGCTCCCGAATGAAGCTGTCGCATGCGCGGCGCGCGGGAGCCAGGGCGATTCTTTATCCCATCCCGCTCAATCGTCGCGCCGCTCGCGGGCGTGGTGCAGCGCGCGCTCTGCCCATACGCCAAGGGCGGGCACCTCACCACCCTTCAATATGTCCAGCGAGTGTTGGTAACAGCTCAGGGCGGCATCCAGGCGATTCAGCGCCGCAAGCTCATCTCCCAGGGTGGTGTACGCCTGCGCCAGCAGCGCCGCATCGCCAAGCAGGCGGGCCGCGTGAATGACATCTTCCGTCAGGTCAATCCGGCTCTCGTTTTCCCCGATAATCCGGCTGTAGCGAATCTCGGTCAGTAGGGCAAGCCCGATACCGACTTCTTCCTGCGCCTCCTCGGCCAGATCCTGTGCCAGCGCGAGGTGGTCTCCAGCGGCGACAATCTGAGCATCGCGATCTGATCCCAAAGGCAGCGTATCGGCGAAATCGAGCTGAATATCGGCCGCGAAGGTGTGAATGCGAGCGGCTGAGGCCGGTGAGCCAGACTCCGTAAAAATCTGTGCGGCAACCAGTGCGGGCTGCAAAGCGCGTGCCGGCTGCCGGCTCCAGCGGTAGAGGTGCGCCTCCATCCATTCAACGTTCGCGGCGGTGAGTGGATCAATCTTTGTGCGGCGCCGGATGGCAATCGCGTCATCGAGATGCCGCCGGACCGCTGCGTATTCACCGAGATAGAAGTCGGTGCCGGCAAGTTGGGTCAGCAGATCCATTTCCAATGCGTTATCAGGAGATCCACCACGGTTGGCAAACTGGCGATAGATGCCCAGTGCCCGCCGGTGATCGGCGGCGCTGTCGCGAAATCGCAGGAGCGCGCGCCGGCATTGGCCACGCAGATAGAACAGGTCTATGCGAGCGTCAGGAATATCCAACGTAAATGTGAGGGCCAGTGCTTTATCGCACCAGGCGATTGCCGCGGAGCTGTCACCTACGGCGGCACAGGCCATCGCCATGACGTAGGCGGCGCGCAAATATTGATGGCGAGCCATGGGGAAGTTGATGTATGGAAGCAGGTCTCGGTAGGCGGTGACGTAGCCGCGCAGGTCCCTGCGACCAACGCGCAGGTGAGCATAGGCACGACGTAAGGCGCGACCGGCGTCTGAAGAATAACCGGGCTCCGTATGCCACGAGAGGGAATCAGCGACACGCAAAGACACTGGCCCCATGCCATACTCCTACAGGCATCTCAGGAGGATGCTCGCCGTGCTGTGTGCGGGGAGCGTACCAAAGTATATCACGCCAGACCCCGCGAAGGAGCATAGGAGAGCGCGCATTCGTCAAAAAAGCCGCCACCTGCCGGACACTGGTGGCGGCTACGGAATACGATGTTTTTACGGGAAGGCGGGCGAATGGCCCAGCTAGCAGGGCAACGCCACACCAGGGCATTGCACCATCGGTAGCACGGCGATGGCCGCGTGCGAGACTGCTGACACCTGCGCGCGTGGCGTTCGAGACACCATCACGCCTGGCGCGTAGGCCGCTCCCACGATGGTGAGCAGCAACACGAGACGGCACGCGGCGGCGCGCGGAATACGCAGCGCCTGGAAAAACGACTGGCCATATTGCGCGGAGCGCGCGGATTCGTCTATAGTGGGCATGAAGCGATCTCCACCTGGAACTGCACAACAGAGCTGACGGGAGGCAGCTGGCGCGTCGGCATGATGTGCCAGCTGACGAGCGCTTTTGCGGATGGTCTGAAGTGGGCGGGTGCAAGCCGCCGTGCTTCAGGCCGTCTTGTTGTTTTGGGGGTGCCGCGCCCGCTGGGGATATGCGATACGCGGCCTGTCTCTAGGGCATCACCTCGCTTTCCGTGTCCGGCACTACAGGCTATACGTGCCTCGCGCTTGAATGCGGAAAGCCAGGCGTGAGAAACCGCCCACTGGGGAATGTGGCTGGCGCCGTTGATCTAGCTGGAGGGTGCGCTACCGAGGGATTTTTCAGCGCATTGTGGCTGGGCGCCGGCGTTCAATGGCCGCGAGCGGCGCGCAGTATGTGTCTGGCTGGTACAGTGTCCTCACTGAGAGACGAACTAGCGCGCTGAGGACGTAAAGACGCGAGCCGGGCTGGCGAAGATCCACGCAGCGGCCAAGGTGCGGGGCGCGCTCTCGCCAGCCGGTGATGGGTGTGAGCGGCGATAATGACTCGTCAGGGCTGACATGCCCATTCGCGCCAGCTGTTGCCGTCGCGCGAGAAGATCTGATGGGCGGCGAGGATATTGTCCACATAGTTGTACGGGGAATCCGCCGCAAATGAAGTGGTATCCCAGGTAGAGGGATAGAGAATCTGAAACACGCCTTCGGCGTGGCTATTGCCGATGGGATACGAATTCCACGCATTCGGATCGTAGCCCGACTCGCAGCGGGCAACCGCCAGCGCACCCTGCGAATAGCCGCCGAATACCGCGACGATCTCGTTGATGACCGCCTGCTGGCCAGGATTGCTTCCGCGTGGCGGACTGTATGGGACGGGGGTGGCTGTTGGGCGCGGCTTTGGGGTCGGGGTGGGCACCCAGGGCACGGCGTTCGCGTAGGACTGGAACATATTGGCGAATGCAACGTTCTGGGACAACGGCGACGCCAGGGTCACGACCGTAAAGAGCGCCATGACAGTCATCATGGCGACGATGAACTGCACCAGGAACGGGCGCCGGCCAATGCGGCGCGGCACGACATGCACATATGGGCGTGGCGCTTTGCGCGCGCCGTGAATGAAAACGGCAGGCGCAGCCGGCTCATCGTACACTGCCAGCTCGCGATCCTCGATCTCACCACGCAAGGCAGGGAGCTGCGCATCCGTGAGCGTGGGCAACGCGATGGTTGGGCGACCGGGCACAAGGGCGCGGCTATCGTCTGCATCGTCGTCACGAATCTCATCGGAGATATCGCCCTGTTCGCCGTACATCGGATACGCCGGCCTGGCAAGCATCTCCGGCGCGGTGTAGAGCGCGGGCTGCCGCCTGGTTGGCGCATCAGCGAGCGCGCCTGGACTGTACGCTGGCTGCTGGGTCACCCGTCGGGGAATCTTACCTTGGGTAGTGGAAGCGGTGGTATCGGCCAGTGTGGGATGGGCCGCCGTGCGCGGCGCCAGGGTAGTGCGAGTAGGCGATGGACCAGACGTTCCCCTGGAAGGCGTTTTGCGCGCTGGGGTCGTATCTTCCGCTGGCAGGACGGGCACGGTATGCTCGTGTGTCGCGGAAAGGGCATCTGCCAGTGAGTACGAGCGATTCGCTCCTGCGCGGCTTCCGCTACTGGAATCCGGTTGCTTGCGTCGCGCCATACCACCTCCCATCCGGCACTCATGCGCGGGCGTCGTGCGCCGCGTTCCGCCGCCACCTGCCCGTGCGCTCGCGTCTCGGGCTTTGGCGCCGGGGAGACGCTCGTGATGGCTCAGCGCCCGGCCAGAGTATGCCATTCAATCGAGAGGGCGTCAATTATGGCCGCGCGCGCTAGCCATGAAGTACCCGAACCGGGCGGGCGCTGTCACCGCGCGAGCCGCCGCGCCGCCGTGGCCACCGCGTCGAGTAGTGTATCAATATCGAAGGGTTTGGTGAGGACGGGAACAGAGAGATTTTGGAGCAGCGTGGCAAAGGCCAGCGTGAGCGTTTTGGTATTCGCCGTGATGAGCAGGAAGACGTACTGACTGGAGAGGTACGCGTCTGCCGCGACAGCGCCCAGCAGGCCCGCGCCATCCAGACCGGGCATCATGAGATCAAGCAGGACGACCATGCGCTCCCGTCCCGCGCGCAGCTGCCGCAGCGCGGCCAGCCCATCCACCGCTTCGGAGACAGTATATCCCGCGTCTTCGAGAGCATACCGGATCGTCTCTCGTATTCCCGCATCATCATCCACAACCAGCACGCGCGTCACAGCGCTCATGTCCTCATCCCGCCTGGTAGTTTCAGCAGCACGTATTCGCATCCGTTTGGATCACTTCCCAGGATAGCCTGGAGATACTATTGTTTCACCCGTAAATACTCAAGGCGCTGGCTCGGCGCCCAAATCTCGCACTATTGGACGCCGACGAGCAGACGGCGCACTGATAACACATGTCCCCCATTCTGGTAGGGACTCTTCTGTTTTCTCAGACATCATCCAGCAACGTGGCCATATAGATTGGCGCTGACGGAGGCCCGTCGCATCGTGAGGGACGCTGAGCATACCGAGATCGGCGGCCATCCGCTATACCGCCGTGTCACCGTTGCCGCGCCGGCAAAGAGTTCAGCAGGAATCGAGCCAGGTACGGTTTGCGCTCCCGGCCATACTCCGTGAGTGGCGTCATGAGAATTGCGGCTCGCCCATGTTGGCAACGCACGCCTCGTCCGGCTGCCGTGTGGGCACGGACCAGAACGAAATCGCGACATCGTCTGGACAGGCATTGAAGATAAATGCGCCGTGCCCCACACCGGGGAAGAGTACCTTGTAGCTTTTCGATAGCCCCTGCGCGACCAGGTCGCCGTTCGCTGGCGGCGTGATCGGGTCGTACTCGCTCTCCATCACCAGCGTCGGGATACTGCTCGTAACCGGCGCGGACTCGCTGGCGGGCGCCGTCGCGACATGCCAGTTCTGGCACTGCGGAATCTCGCTCTGCAAGTTGAGCACCTGGTCCGCGCGAATCGCGGCGGGATAGCTCTGACCCGCCGTCGCCACCTGCGCGAGCGTTTCGGTATTCACATCCTCCGCGCATTCCACCGAATAGTAGTCGCCGTAGCTCACGGAATCGTCGAACATGAGGGCGCCCCACAGCAGCGCGGCCACCTGATAATTGCCGGCCTTCACCTGGTAGATCAGCTTGGGCAGCAGCGGAATGGCCTGCGTAACATAGAACGATGAGAACAGCAGGTTCACCAGATCATCCCCGTGAAAGACCACCGTATACCCTTTGTCAGTCGTCGCGTCAGTCGTCTGGAAGGTAACTGGATGCGTGTTGAGCTGTGGCACCAGCCCATAAAACACGCTTTGCAAGTCTGGATAGCTCGCCGCGCAGGTCGGTTCGGCGGCGCAGCCCGCGAAGAGCGTATTGAACACGCGAGCCGTGGCAACCGGAATGTTGGCGAGCAGGTGGATTTGTGGCGGCACCGTCGAATCCAGGACGACGCTGCGCAGGTGCTGTGGGAACGAGCGCATCATCTCCAGCGCCAGCCGGGTGCCGTACGACACGGAGTAGAGATCTACCTGCGCATATCCTAACGCTGTGATGAGGTCGGAGATGTCATTGGCGTCGTTGTACGTCGTGTACGCGCTCAGGTTGATGCCCTGCGATACCAGGCGACTGTGGCAGGTGGCAAGCGCCTGATTCTGCGCCGCAATCTGCTGCTGTGGCGTGAGGTTGACGTTGATTTGAAACTGCAGCTGCACCACCTCGGGACACTGGAGCGATGGCGTAGAGTAGCCCGTGCCGCGCTGATCCACCAGAATCAGATCGTGATTGCCGAATTGCGACGTCAAACTCATTTGCCCTGACACAATCGCCTGCGCCACATCCTGAATGATGCGCCCGCCTGGTCCGCCTTGCAAGAAGATGACGGGATCAGGCGCCGCCGTGGCGCTAGGAGTCTTGAAGATGGCGACGGCCAGACGAATCTTCCCGCTGGCCGGATTGCTCCGGTCCTCTGGCAGCGAGAGAGAGCCGCACCGCACATTCTTGCCGGCCACGAACGTGCCACCCAGCGCGAACGGACACGTCCCCCACGCGAGCGCCTGCGCGCCCGTGTGCGTTGTTGCCGTCGCCGCTGGAGTGCTGCTGTGGCTCCACGGCGCGGCGCAAGCGCTCAGCGCGAGCGCAACGATCGCTACTACCGTGAAGCCCCATGTCCGCCCGTTCGCGCGTACCACCCTCATCTATTTTCCCCCTGGCAGTTTCAGCGGTTCTCATTCAGCACTCCGCATCACACTATACAGGGGAACCAGCGCTGCTGTATAGGGCGCTATCAGACTTCACGCCGCGAGCTTGCGTCCAATCGTAAGCATCAGCACAATACCCAGCGCCAGCCAGATGCCGAGAATCGCTGGAATGTAGGCCAGCGGCGCAGGACCCGGCGAGGCTCCAGCCGCTACGACGATGCCACCGGTGATAAGAATACCAAGCGCGGGCATCGCGCCATTGCGGATGACGGAGAACTGGGCGCGGCGCTTGCGCCAGAAGAACCGAATGCAGGCAATATTGACCAGCAGATAGATCAGCAGCACGAAGAGGGCGTCCAGCGTGCCCAGAAACCCGAACGCGCCGATGGGTGTGAATGCCAGACCCAGCACGATGCCACTGACCAGTCCCAGCCCGCAGAGCAGCGCCACGGCGGCGGCCGGCGTCCCGCGTCTGGGATGAACCCACCCAAGCATGCGCGGCAGAGCCCCTTCGCGTCCCGCTGTATAAAGCATGCGCGCCCCGCCATTGACGATAGCCAGCGCCGCGCCAAAGAACGAGAGAATGCCGGCGAGATCAATCAACACCGCGAAGGTGCCGCCGCCGAAGCGATGCGCTATTGTGTCGAACGGCGCGGCGTCGTTGGCGTAGCCCGTCGCCATGTGCGTGGGACCATACCCTACCGTCGCGGCGTACGCCATCAACACGTAAAAGACGCCCACGACCAGCATTGAGCCATAGACCGCGCGCGGGATGCTCCGGCGCGGATCGCGCGTCTCTTCACCCAGCGCCGCCGCCGTTTCGAAACCGATAAAGCTTAATACGCCCAGAATGATACCCACCGTGAGGTCGCCGTTCGCCGGCACGGAACTGACTTCGAAGGGCGCCGCCGTTAATCCGCCGGTGCCGCCGACATGCAGCAGCACGAGCGCGGCGAGCACCAGACAGATCCCCATCTCGAAGGCCAGGAACGTGAGATCCACGCGCAGCGACTGCCGGATGCCGACGTAGCAGAGCGCGAAGACGAGGCCAATCGCGGCGACGAAGAAGATGCTCCAATGCACCTGGATGCCCAGCCACCGTGCGACCAGCGTTTGCAGATTCGCGCTCATCAGGATGAAGGAGTATGGGACGCCCAATGCCAGCGCGATGAGACCGATCCACGCCGTCAGAAAGCCAAAGCGCGCGCCCAGCCCCGCGCTCACAAATGTGAACGCCGATCCGCTGGACGGGAGCTCACGCGAAAACTCGCTGTACTGGTTGGCAACCACCAGCGCCACCACGAAGCCGATGGCGTAGCAGAGCGGAATCGCCGCTCCGGCGTACTGCGCCTGTGGAATCGTATTGAAGAAGATGGAAGCGGCGGGCGACATCACCGCGACCGAGATGACGATGGCATGCCGCAAGCCGAGCGCGCCCTGCCGCAGCCCCCCCGCTCCAGCGGAGTCCTGTGATGCTGCCGGCGCGCTCGTAACTAACTCACTCACGATCCCCTCCTTCATCTCTCATCTGTGGAGCGTTACCGGCGCTTCGACATCAAACAGCCCACGCAGGTAGTCATTGAGGAACACACCCTGGGGGTCCAGCGCCGCCCGGCTGCGACGGAAATCATCCCAGCGCGGATACAGCGCCGCCAGCTGCGCCGCCGTGCGTGAGTGCATCTTGCCCCAGTGGGGGCGGCCCTGGTAGCGCGCGAAAATCGCCTCGACGGCATCGAAGTATGGCGCGTGCTCCATCCCCTGGTACATATGAACGGCGATGTAGGCCGAATCGCGCTGATACGCCGGACTGAGCCAGATATCATCACCGCGCACGAAGCGGCACTCAACTGGAAAATTCACTCGAAAGCGCCGCTGCTCGATACAAGCCCGCACCTCTTCGAGCACCGCCGGAAAGGACTCGACAGGGACGTTATATTCCATCTCCTGGAACCGCACCACGCGCATCGTGGCGAAGAGCCGGTGGCTAAAGTCCGTCTCATCTACGCTGCTGATGCCCCAGCCAGAGAGCCGGCTAATGCCTGGCGCCGCCGCTGGCGCCAGCCGGCTCATCTCCGAGAGCACCCAGAACAGTCCGTTCTCCATCACGATCTTGTTGAAAGTGCCCCAGGCGTTCGCGCCCTTCGCGGCCGCCTCCGTCTCGTTCAAGAACTTTACCTGCACCCACTTGCCATATGGGAACCAGAAGAACTCGAAGTGACTGTTCTCCCGCTTATATTCCTCTAGATGTGACAGGCAGTGCTCCAACGTCTCGCGCCGCGCCTGGAAGCGCAGCCGCCTGGCCGGCACCACGCGCAGGGTTACCGCCGCCAACACGCCCAGCGCGCCCAGCGACACCTGCGCCGCCTTGAACACATCGGGGTTGCGCTCCTCCGAGCATTCGACGACCTCACCCGATGCCGTGACAAGTGTCAGTCCCGCCACCTGCGTCGCCAGCGTCCCGAAGCCAACGCCAGTGCCGTGTGTACCCGTACTGATCGCTCCCGCGATGCTCTGCACGTCAATATCGCCCAGATTCTCCTGTGCCAGCCCGCGCTCCAGCAGCTCGTCGCCCAGTCGCTTCAGCTGTGTTCCGCCGAGCACTCGCACCGTGCCACGCTCGGCATCTACCGCCTCGATCCCCTGTATACCATCGAGTGTGAGCAGCACATCATCGGTCTGGACCAGCGGCGTAAACGAGTGCCCCGCCCCAACCACGCGCACGTGCCGGCCCGCGCGCCCATACGCGCCGACCATGCGCGCAAGCTCATCCAGGCTCGTGGGCCGTGCCAGTTCCCGCGGCGCGCAGCGCACCGACCCCGACCAGTTCCGCCATTGTCTGCCCATCCGTCTCTCCCACCGATGCTAGCGTACCGTGTCCGGGATTCCGGACATCACCCTATCTATCGCGCGTGCCGGTCACTCCTGGCTACGGTGTGTGGCTCAGAGAAAACACTGCCCGTCGCCGCGATACGTCGTCACTTCGTCCACCACAGCGCCGCGCGAGACGAGCACCAATGTAGTAAACCGCTCGCACAGCTCGCCCGCCTTGCTGTGCCGCAGCAACACCGGGTCGCCGGGAGCAAGCCGCATCAAACCGCTATACTGGATTGGCGTCTGCACCTCGCCCGCGCCTTCCAGGGACAGCAACCGCGCGCCACGTGGCAGATGCACTTTGGGCAGCTTATCCGGCCCCGACGCGCCAGAAGCGACGTAGCCACCGCCTAAACACGTGTAAATCGTCGGCGCTGGTTGCCGCACAATCTCGATGGCGAAGCCCGCCGCCGGCTGGTAGCGGAACCCGCGATAGTTGTCGAACAGCCCAGGACTATAGAACCCCGACCCAACGGTTATTTCTGTTACAGCGGACTCCGCCCGTGTCGTCGCGATGCTGCCCGTGCCGCCGCCGTTCACGAAACGCAGCGATGCCCCCAACGACTCTACCAGCGCGGCCAGCCCCGCTCGCCGCCGCGCCACTTCGCGCACCGAGCGCCGCTGAAGCTGCCGCACCAGGATGTTCTTGAGCCGCTGGCCGGGCACATTGTCTCCGACTCCCGCTATCTGCGCTTCGTAACCCATGATGCCATCCAGCGTCACATCCCGCGACGCTACGATGCGCTCGACCACCGGACGCGCCTGCGCCGCCGACCGCAGCGGCGACCGCCAGACGCCGAAGTGCAGCCCAGGCAGATCCAGCGTCATATCGAGATCTATACAGAGCGGCAGCCGTACCCCGTGCCGCTGTGCAACCGCCTCGATCCGCTCCACGTGGGCCACGCTATCCACCATCAGCGTGATATGGGTGCCAGCGGCGACCGCCCGTGCTACTGCGGCGATGTCCTCCTCATGCCATATCGGATAGCCGATGAGGAGGTCGTCGAAGCCCAGACCGGCCAGGTATGCCGCCTCGCGCGCTGTAAAACACATGATGCCCTGAAATGCTGAGTCCGCAGCGAGGATGCGCCGTAGCACCGCCACGCTGCGCACTGACTTCGAGGCCACGCGCACGCGCTTGCCGCCTGCTCGCGCCACAACCTCACGGATGTTGCGCTCCAGCAGATCGAGATCGAGGTACGCGAACGGCATCTTGCGTCCGGCGAAGAGTTTTTTGTAGTAGGCATAATCTGGCTCCGCTGTGCTCGCCGCCGCATCCGTCGCGAGGTGGCCTGCCTGCCTCACGATCTCGCCAGCCTGCTCGACTGACTCTTCAGATTTCGCCACGACTCACCTCCCTTTCGCATCGCTGGCCGAACGAACGCTCCTACCCGCACTGCGCGCTTCTCTTTCCGCCCTTGCCCCATAGGTAGACGTTTGCACCAGCGCGCCGACCGCCGCGATCAGCAATTCCAAGTCGCGCCGCGCCCGCGTGGTGTCGCGGTCGCTGATGAACTGGAGCATGAGGCCATCCAGTCCAGCGATTAGGAAGCGTGCCAGCGAGCTGCTGGGAACAGGGCACTCAACGCCTGCCACCGCGAAGGCCTCCGCGATCAGCGTCTCTACGACCGCCGCATAACCGTCGTACTGTTGCCGCGCCAGCCAGGCTGACTCCGGGCGGCGCAGAGCGTAGAGCGTGAGCTCGTATTGCAAAATCTCCAGCTCCGGCTCGGCTTCCACATGCTCCCAGAATGCCGTCAGGCTCCCGGCGATAGCTTCGGCCAGATCCACGCCCACCGGCAGCGCCGACCGCACGATCTGCTCCGTTGCCCGTATCATCTCCTGCAATACCGCGAACAGCAGGTCGTCCTTGCTGCCAAAATAATACCCCAGCATCGCCTGATTGACGCTCGCCTCCGCCGCGATCTTGCGTGTCGTCGCCTCGCTCAGTCCTTCGCGAGCGAGGACCCGTATGGCGGCGGCGAGAATGTCAGCGCGGCGCTCGCGCGCGGTATTGGGCCTGGGCATCCGCACGTTCCCCTCGCCGTCTCGCACTGTTATTCAAACGATTGAACAAGATGTACATGAATGCAACGCGCCTGTCAAGAGCGCGTTTCGCAATCCCCTTGCTTCTGGTACAATCGCGCTGCTATTTCTCGTTGATCGCGCTCTCCTGTGCGAGGAGGAGCTTCGTGAAACACGGTGCTCGTCGTGTTCTCCTGATTGCTAGTCCCTTGGTCGCTCTTCTCGCCGTCGGCGACAACCTCCGCGACAGCGCTGGCTCGCGTGAGCTCGGGCCGATCTCGTTCAGCAGCATCGTTGGCAAGGTCGAGGTCTAACGCACAATCCCCGCCCACATGTCACTCGCCGCTGAGACCCATCTCATCCAGCCATGAGCGCGATTATGCCGGCCCGTCAATTCGTAGCTGCACATCGAGCTGGCGGAAGCGGCCCTGTAGCTGTGGCTCGCCTTCACTATGCGCGTCCCCGAACCGCACGGCCAGCGGCATGCGGAAGAGCGGGCCGTTCGTAACGAGCGTGTGGTATTCGCCATACTCGCCGCAAGGA
>DATGEP010000224.1:0-7463 GCA_035310125.1 Ktedonobacterales bacterium | reverse complement strand
TAGCTTAGTGGCACTTCCAGCACATTGACGAGATCGGCCTGGCTTCTCTCCTTGCGTGGGGAGAGGCTGGGCAAGACTGGCTGCTATCAACAATCACACGAGCCTTCATTTCCGGTCATCTCCCGCCATTTCCGGTCACATCCGGCCACCATTTCGCCGTGCTCATCTGCCAGCCATTGACGATATAGAACGAATATTCTACAGTTGATGGTGCCGGCGGCCGGAGCACTGCCCCGCGCTGGCGCCGGTTCGACTACGCGGGGCGTCGCTCTCCACTCGCCAGCTTCCCTGCCACTGGCGAGCGTGAGGGCGGCGTCCTGCCCTATTTCCCCCACGCACCCACGCCGCGAATTGGAGGAGAGACTATGACCGCGACTTTGGGCGCCAGCGCCTACGTGGATGTGCCCACGTATCTGCGCGCCGCCACCAGCCAGGAGACCGCCTCGTTGCTGGGACTCAACACCACCATTGGCGGCGCCTCCACCGCGCCCGCCGGCAGCATCAGTCTACCCGTCGCCACATCCACCAACTGGGTCGCCGGCCCCCTCTGGCTGCTCGACGGCCCGTACTCCGAAGTCGTGCAGGTGATCACCGCGCCCGACGGCACCCACCTCTCACTCGCCGCACCGGGCACACAATTCGCCCACGCGCCGGGTGTCTCCGCCAGCCAGGCCGGCGCGGCGGGCGCGCTCGCCGAGATGTTGCTGCGGGCCAGCGGCTGGATCGAGGGCTACTGCCAGCAGGGTGCCGCCATTGGCGACCGCTCGCTCTACGCCGTCAGCCGCTCCGAGCGCTGGGGCATGCCGTCCGCCCGTGCCTCGCTGGACCGCGACGGCGTGCTGCTGCTGCGTCCCGGCCACTTTCCTATCCAGTCCGTCACAGCCCTTGCTGTCGAGCTGGGCCAGGGCGACTCGCTCACCTTCGACGTCACCCAGATCGAGCTGCCCAGCGGCGGGCGGCTCATCGAGATCCCCTATCTACTCCTCGCAGGCTCACCCACCCCCGGCCAGCAGCTTATCCTCGAAACCTTCGGCCTCTCGCGGGCGCGTCGCCAGTGGGCGACGGTCACGTATACCGGCGGCGTTACTCCCGGCGCTGTTCCATACGATCTCCAGCAGGCGGCAGTCTGGGTGGCGAGCGACCTGCTGGCGCAGCGGCGCAATCCCAGCGGCGCCGCCGTCGTGCGGCAGGGCAAGTTCGAGCTACAGGCCCGTCTGCGTGGCGACGCCACCGACGATTCCATCCTCCTCAACCACGCAAAAGAGGCGCTGGAGCCATTTCGCGTGCGCGCCATGTGAGAAAAAAAGGATGCCATCGTGCTAATCACTACCGTCCGTCTCGAACGCCCCGAAGGCACCGCGCTACTTCGCGGCATCCCCGTGCAGATCGAGCAGGCCGCGCCGCAAGACCTGGAGCGCGTGGACTTCGCGGGCGCCCGCCCCTTCGACGCCTTCTGGATCTACACCATCCAGGGCGTTCCATCCATCCCTCTCAGGCGGCGCGATGTCCTCTTCGACGAGCTGAACACCGACCCCGACACCAGCCAGCCCGCCAAATACCGCGTCGCCGGCCTCCCCGAAACCTTCGACGACCACCAGGAAGCCCTCTGCGAGCGGATCATCGGAGGATAACCCCATGACCATCCACCCAACCGCCCTCGCGTTGCCCGCGCAACCGGCGACCTTCGCCGCGCTGCAAGCCATGCAGTCCATCATCCTCGGCGAATGTCTCGTCGGCGGCGCGAGTCCCTTCGCCGCGCTGTCCTCCGCGGACGCCTCCCGCTACGGCGTCGCCAACGCCGTCTTTCTTGGTCGCCCCAAAGACTTTAAGGATACCTACCTACCGCAGTGTTGCCTCTGGATTCCTCCCGAGACTGAGGCTGTCTCGCTCTCCGGCTATGCCGGTCGCGCCAGCGCCGAATTCGAGGCGCTTATCCTCGTCTATGTGGACCTCCGCTCCGACTGGTATGCCGCCGAGCAACAAATTCTGAGCATCCGCGACGCGCTCCTACCCGCGCTGCTGCATCACGAGCGGTTGGGTGGTGGCATCAGCACCGTCATCGAAAGCGAAGCGCAACCCGGTCGCGGTCTCTGTTATGAGCAGATCGGCGGCAGCGAGTATCGCTGCTTCGAGGCGCGCTGGTGGGTGCGCCAGCAGTGGAGCATCACCGGCGGCCGCCTCCTGTAGCGACACGCGCGTAACTCCTCATCTTATACCGAATCCGGGTGGATTCCTGGCCTTCACCCAGGCCGTGGTAGGGGCGCTGCCTGCCGCTTCCGCCGTGCGTCCCATGCGCCCGCCTGCCGTGGACACCGTAGGGGCGTCCGGTGGACGCCCGCTTGCCGCGCCCACCATCGGCCCAGGCTGTTGTCGGAACGCCCGCCTGCTGCGCCCGCCCCCATGTCCACACGGACATTAAATCCGTGGGCGTCCAGCCCGATCCCGTATCACACCCTTTTGGACCCCAATGAATCCGGCGGACGGGCTGCCTGCAACCAAATCACAACCGAAGAGATACCAATATAGGCCGGGTCAGCCAGTGATACTTGTAGCTAATAGAACTGGCGCCGGGAATGCTGGCTGGTGATTGTGGAGAATGGTGCCGCCAGGCGTAGCCGTCCCGACCAGGATGCCAGCGCTCCCGGCCGCGAAAGCAGCCACTATGGGACAGAGGACATGGCTCACATGCCTACTGTAGAAGACGACTCTCGCGTGATCGTGATCGGCAGTGGCCCAACGGGCGCAATGGCCGCGCTGACGCTCACGCAGTATGGTATCCCCGTCACCCTGCTCGAATCCGGCCAGCGCATGCCCGAGGGGGCGCTCGTGCGGGCGATGGGTCGCACGCTCTATCGCAAATGGCCGCACCCACCCGCGGACTGGCTGCAGACGTTCTCCGACGACCCGAAGGCGCTGTGGTTCCATCAGCTTGTGCCGGGCGGTCTGACCAATTATTGGACAGGCGCCGTCCCTCGCTTTGCACCCGAGGATTTCACGGATGGCGCGCGGCTGCACGCGCGGTACCGCTGGCCTGTCTCCTACGACGACCTGCGCCCTTACTACGCGCGCGTCGAGCGGCTCCTGTTCATTTCCGGTGCCACGCGCGACCTACCCACTCTCCCCGCCGCGGATGTAGCCTATCCGTGCTCACTCCCGCCGGATTGGCGACGTATCGCCCCATTCGCCGAGGCTCTCGGACAAGGTCTCGTTCCCGTGCCGCTGGCGATGGGTAAACCCTGGATGGTGAGCCGCCGGGGCGCTCCGTTCAATAGTTTCGCCGTCATCGTCGCACAATTGCAGCGCAAGCCCAACTTCGAGCTGCTGCTTGGCGCGCACGCGCTGCGTCTGGAATGGAGCGGCGACAAGCGCCGCGTCACCTCCGTCGTCTACTTCGACCGCGCCACCCACAGCGAGCGGCGCATCAACGCCGCCGCCGTCGTCGTGGCCGCCAGCCCCCTCTCTTCGACCAAGCTGCTGCTCGATTCCGCCTGCGCCGACTTCCCGGAGGGCCTTGGCAACACTGAAGGCATCCTGGGCAAATACCTGCATGACCACCCGCGAAACTGGTGCGTCGTCGAGCTTGACCGCCCGCTCTCGCGTCTGAGCCACATGGCGCATCTCACCCGCGCGGCCTATCGCGACTCCGATCCACTACGCGCCGCGTCCTGTACTCTTGGCAAGGTGACTAACCTGGATCGTGTGCTCGCTCTCCTTCCCACCAAGACACATCAGTTCGGTGTCGTCACATTCAGCACGATGATACCGCTCGAAAGCAACCAGATCACCCTGCATGCCACCCAGAAAGATGAGTTCGGCCTCCCGCGGCTCGATGTGCATATCCGCTTCGATGACGCCGCCCAACCGGGCATTGACAACGCGCTGAAGCGGATGGTATCTGTGCTGGATGCCGCCGGCATCGGCGCTACGATACAGGGGAAGACGGATTACGAGCTTCCTGGCGCGTCGGTGCATTACGGCGGCAGCGTGCGCATGCACGAATCGCCCGCGTACGGCATGCTCGACGGCTGGAACCGGCTGCATGCCGTCCCGAACGTCATCGTGGCCGATGCCAGCAGCTTTACCACCGGCGTTGAGAAGAACCCCACGCTCACCGCGATGGCCCTCGCCGCACGTGCGGCGGAGCGACTGGCCAAAGACCTCAAGACATTCTAGGGGTCACTCGTATCAGGTGTGGGCAGAGGTGGGGCCGACAGGTGTGGGCAGAGGTGGGGCCGACATTCCTGTCGGCCTGGCTGGGCAAGCATGCCTACCCCACCTCGCAACCCCCTATGTGGACTGCCTGCTGCTGCGCCCGCGGCCAGAGCACCGTGGGGGCGTCCGGCGGACGCCCGCCTGCCGTGCGTCCCATGCGCCCGCCTGCCGCGCCGGCCCGCTGCCGTGAACGTGGTAGGGGCGCTGCCTGCCGCGCCCGTCCGCCTGCCGTGGACACCGTAGGGGCGTCCACCGGACGCCCGCCTGCCGCGCCCGTCCGCCGATAACCGAAGGAGCTGACCATGCGCTACAGACAGTTCGGCGCGACGGACCTGACGGTCTCGGAGCTTGGCTTTGGCTGCGCCCGGCTTGGCGGCGTCTTCCAATCCGTTCCCCCGGCGGAGATGCTCAACGCCCTCCTGCGCGCGCGCGAGCAGGGCATCACGTTCTTCGACACCTCCGATATGTACACCCAGGGCGAGAGTGAGGCCATGCTCGGCAAAGCCTTCGCGCGCCGCCGCGCCGATGTCATCATCGCCAGCAAGGTCGGCTACTGCCTGCCCGCGCGCCGCAAGCTCATCTCCCGCGTCAAGCCGCTGCTGCGTCCGGTAGTCCGGCGCCTCGGCATCACGCGCGCCCACCTGCCCTCCGGTGCCAGCGGCGCCCTCTCGCAGGATTTCTCACCCGGCTACATCATCCAGGCGGTCGAGCGCAGCCTGCGGCGCCTGCGCACTGATTACCTCGACCTCTACCAGCTCCACAGCCCGCCAGCCGCCGTGCTGGAGAGCGGCGAGTTCCTCGCGCCCCTCGAAAAGCTCAAGCGCGATGGCAAGATCCGCTACTTCGGCGTCTCCTGCGAAACGACAGCGGACGCGCATATCTGCCTGCGCTACCCCAGCATCTCCTCGCTCCAGCTTCGTCTCAGCCTCCTCGATCAGAGCGCGCTGGATACCATCGTGCCTCGCGCCCGCGAGCACGGCGTCGCGCTCATCGCCCGCGAGTGCTACGCCGGCGGGCTCCTGACAAAGCCCCTTGACGCACTCGGCCTCGAATCTCTCATCCCGAGCCAATCGGAGCGTGAGGCGAAGCGCGACGAGATCCTGAGCTACGCGCGCCTCGCGGAGCAGGCGCAGCGCCCCCTCTCAGAGCTTGCGCTCCAGTTCGCCCTCGGCACTGAGGGCATCTCCGTCACCCTGGTAGGCATCCGCACCCAGGTGCAGCTTGCCGATAACCTCCGCCACTTCGCCGCGCCCCCGCTCTCCGCATCGCAGCGCCAGGCGATCCGCGAGCAATGGGCCGTCACGCTTCCCGCGAAAGGATAATGGCAGCCACGCCGCCGCTCACCCAGCTTCCGTGGGACGCCACCCCATATCTCGCCGCTACGAACTCGTCACACATAGGTGGCATACCCATAGGCAATATTGCCGGCGATATTGCCGGTTTTTCCTGTTCCCCCCATCGTCGTTCTGCCATACTGCGCACAACCCACCCACGGATGCGCATTTCCATCAGGCACTCCCCCTTCCGCATGCTGGAAAACGGTCGCATCCGTGAACGGTGGCCTTTCCGGCCACATCGCTGGTCATTCCTGCATCCCGCACCTCCTCTTCATGGCGCGAAATCCCAGATCGCCTGCCTGCCCCCATACTAATCTCCACAGCAACCCGTATCACCACCTGGTTGACGCCGCCCCCTCACTGCCTTGTACTGATTGCACTGTTGGTGAAACCCCGCTAGACTGGCGTCGCGACGGGTGGACGATGGGCGATGACTTGGAGGTATGGTATGCGGCGCTGGTCTCGCGGTATCTTGGCTCTTTGCGTTGTGGCTGGTCTTGCGGCCTCTCTGTGCATCTCGCGCGGTGTCTTCGCACACTCACCTTTCTCACACGCTGGCAAAGCGCCTGCCACTGGCATCGCTCCCGGCATTTCCTCCAACCTCGCCACGTGTGGCTCGCATTGGAGCGTCGTCGCTAGCCCGGACACCGGCACGCAGAACGCCAATCAACTCAACGGCATTGCCGCGGTCTCCGCCAGCGATATCTGGGCCGTCGGCTACGATTGGACGGGTATCGGCTACGATGGCACCGGCATCACCGAGCATTGGAACGGACACATGTGGAGCGTCGTCGCCAGCCCTAATCCGAGCAATCAGGGCTACCTGTTCTGGGTGACCGCTATCACCGCGAATGACGTGGTGGCCGTCGGCTACAGCTCGACGAGCTCGCTCATCGAGCATTGGAACGGCTCAGTCTGGAGTCTCATGCCCAGCCCCAACGTGGGTTCGACTCTTAATCACCTCATCGCAGTGACGGCGCTCTCGCCCACCGACTTATGGGCCGTCGGTGAGGACAGATCCGGCACCAACCCCAGGCAAACGCTGGCGCTGCACTATCGCACCCTTACCAGGGCCGGCCCCGGCGGCACGAGCGCCGCCGCGGTCAGCGGCGCTCACATCCCCTGTCCGCTCACGCCAGCCAGCGCCACTTCATCCGCCGCGGCGCCACTCATGCCACAAAACCCACGCTGGCAGCTCATGCAATCCCTGCGGTCACGCGTCACGCACCGACTCACGGCGCGGTGCGCTCGCCTCCGCTAACAGGATCACCGCCTGCTAAAAAGTATCTCGCCCTCATTTCCCGTCGTGTCCGGACATCTCCCCCCAGCGCCGGACACGACTTGCGTCTGTCCACCCGCTCCCCCCTTGCCGCGCATAGACCGCATGTTCTAGCATACTCTCCAGCGATGTGACGCCCGCCCGCACAATCTACCGTGTCGCCGGAGGTATCCGCCATGCCCCGCGCTCCCGCATTCGCATCCGTTCTCTCTGCTCCATCATAGCGCGGCTTATGCGCTTCCTCCCCTTTCCTCCACGCTCCTCCGTGATGAATCGCGTTCTCCTTCCCAACAAAGAGGTGCTTTCAATGGCCGCGACTACGCTGAAATTGGGCTATTCCAGCCCCCTCACCGACACCTTCGGCGCACATCCGCAGCTCGGGGCGGTGCTGGACCTCAACGACGGCGCCACGTTTACGCTCACCTATCCCGATGGGCTGGAGATGCCCCCACCGCCGCGTACCCTGGTGACGGCCGGCAATATCCGCACCCAGGGCGAACGGGCCACCCGCGCGATCTACCGGCATAACCGCGAAGTCAGAGCGGGTCTCATCCTGGGCCCCATGAGCAACTATGCTAATGTGACGGCGGCCATCCGCCTGCTGCTCTCCTGGCTAAATAGCCCGCCAATTATTC
>DATGEP010000223.1:0-18574 GCA_035310125.1 Ktedonobacterales bacterium | reverse complement strand
TTCACCATGACGATTGCGAAGATCGCAGCAAACAAAGCCACGCCTGCAAGACTCAGTATCAGTCGTGCTGGGTCCGGGTGCTGGTCGAGCAGATTCGCGGTGGGCAGCGCCAATGCCACGAGCCAGATGATACCCAGAGTGCGGCGGCCCCACCATGCGAGTCGTGTTCTCCACTGCGCCTGGCCCCCCGCTTCATCGAGCCGCATGCTCATTGGTCGCTCCCATTTCTCATGTGCGTGTGTCGTGCCAGCGCGTGTCGCTCTCGCATTCCAGCGAAGCGCGGACAATGTCGAGGAGGAGGTTCTCACCAGTGAGAAAGAACCCTGCCCGGCTTCTCGCCGTCATCGTAGCACACGCTGGCGGCGACATTCATCCGAACGTCCGCTGCTCCTCCGTGCGGAGCGCACGCGCCGCGCTGAAGGTGAAGATCGCCCCATAGATCACCAGCCACTTGATGGCATCCGTCACCGGCGGAGTTGAGATGCCTACTGCGTTCCAGGCAAGCTGACCCAGCCAGTACAGTGGGAGATAGGTCGCCAGGTGCTGCACGAAGTCTGGAAGCTGGCTAATGGGAACGAAGATGCCAGAGGCGAAGGAGAGTAAAAGGTAGATGAGATTGAAGATAGGCGCCGCCGCGGTTGGGCTTGCCCGATATCCAATGGCAAGGCCCAGCGCGATGAATGGGAGCGAGCCGAGCAACAGGCGGATCCAGAGTGTCGCCCAGGTGCCGGCATCCAGCTGAATCGAGCCTACCGTCACGGCGAAGACGCCAAGTAGCATCAGCATCACCAGAGCGAAAAACAGCGCCGTGATCACTTTCGCGAGGACAGAGACGGCGAGTGGTACCGGCGTTGCTCGCATCAGCACGTTGATCCGCTGGCCGCGCTCAACTGCCACGCGGCTGCCAAACGAATAGAGCAGCACACTGACGGTGCCATACGTCGCGAATGACGCGAGCGCATGCACCCGCGCGATCTCCGCGCCAGGATGGTTCCCGGATGTGAGTCCTACCACCGCAAACAGAATGAGTGGCACTACCAGGCTAGACACGAGAAAGCTTGGCGTGCGCGCCATCATGAGCAATTCGAAGCGTACTTGCCGTAGCAGCATCGGCACGGGGGCGGCTGTCTCAACCTGAGGACGAGTCGCCGTCATTGACATAGCCATAGGAAAGCTCCTTGTTGTATCCATTGCGACATCTAGAATGCGCGTTCCATTACCTGCTCGTCAGGTCTATAATCGCTTCTTCGAGCGTCGCCCCTGTGACTTCCAGGTCGCGCACCAGAATGTTCCGCGCGAAGAGTGTCCGCAGCACCGCCTCCGGCTCGGGGCTAAGCAGCGTCACCTCGTGGGCGTTCACCTCAAGCCGCGAGATAGGCAGGTCCGCAAAGACGCGCTCATCTACCTGCTGACTCGACATGAAGCGCAGGCGCTTGCCCGCGACCTGTGCCTTCAATCGCGCCGGTGTCGCATCCGCGACGAGCTGGCCGCGCGCGATCACCAATACCCGGTCGGCCAGCGCGTCGGCTTCTTCCAGGTAGTGCGTCGTCAGGAGGATGGTCTTGCCCGAGCGGACGAAGTCGCGCACCTGCGCCCAAAACTCGCGCCGCGCCTCTACATCGAGCGCCGCCGTGGGCTCATCCAGAAACAGCACATCTGGATCGCCACAGACTGCCAGCGCGAAGTACAGGCGCTGGCGTTGCCCACCAGAGAGCGTGCCCGCCCGTGTGTTCGCCTTGCCGCCGAGGTCCGCCATCTCGACCACTCGCGCGACTGGCAGCGGATGCGGATAGTAGCCGCGAAACAGCTCGATCAGCTCTCGCACGCTCAACGTCATCGGCACGCCCGAATCTTGTAGCATCACACCACACTGGCTGCGCGCTTGCCGGTCGCGAGGGTTCAACCCCAGCAGCCGTGCCTTCCCGGTCGTTGGCTGGCGCAGGCCGAGCATGATACTGATAGCCGTTGTCTTGCCCGCGCCGTTCGGACCGAGCAGCGCCACCACTTCGCCCCGCCGCACGCTGAAGCTCACGTCGCGCAGCGCCTCCACACTGCCGAAGCGCTTCGATACGCCGCGCAGTTCCACCGCGAGTCCAGTGGCGTTCATTGCGCTCGCTGTCGCTGGCGCAGAGTTTGGAGCATCTATCTCCAGTGACATGTCCCGTCCCTTTCTCCATGTATGTCGCTACCCCCTTTTCGCTTGGGGACGCTTTTAGTCTAGGGGGAATGACCTGAGCCGAACAGTGAAGAAGATCGTTAGTCTGTCGTGATAAATGTCATGAGGGTATGCGCGGAAGTGGGACGGATCACGACTTTCGCCGCGACCTGTCAGCGCATGGTACGCTTAAAGACATGACACGCCGGGCGCGGACCATCATGCGGCAACGCGACAGGCACTCCGCGCGCGACGAGCCGGCAAGTATCGGTCATGGAAGCACTGGGAAGAGGTAACGTCAGCATGCCAGCCAGCAACCCCGCTATCACATTCGGCGCCGGTATCCCCCAGGGATGGCGCATGGATCTCGTCGAAATCGCTGATCCGTTCGAAAAGTTTGAGGCGATGACCCGCGCCACCCGCGAGGCCGACCGCCTCGGCTACGACTCCATCTGGCTCTTCGACCACTTCCACACTGTCCCAACGCCAGAGCTGGAGACGACCTTCGAGTGCTTTACCAGTCTCGCTGCCCTCGCTCGCGAGACCCAGCATGTCAAGCTCGGTCAAATGGCCACCTGCAACGGCTATCGCAATCCCGCCTTGCTCGCCAAGATGGGGTCCACCATTGACGCGATGAGCCACGGTCGCTTCATCCTTGGCTTCGGCGCCGGCTGGTATGAGCACGAATACCGTGCCTACGGCTATGGCTTTCCCGAGACGCGTGAGCGGATGGCCCGTTTCCGCGAAGCCACCGAAATCATTCACAAGATGTGGACCGAGGATTATCCTGAATTTTCGGGCAAATACTATACGATTGACCGGCCCATCAACGAACCGAAGGGTGTCCATAAGCCGCACCCGCCGCTGTGGATCGCGGGCAGCGGCGAGCAAGTGACGCTCAAGCTCGTCGCCCGCTGGGGTGATGGCTGCAATTTCGGTGGTGGGGATCCTGACGAGATCCGCCAGAAGATCGCCGTACTCCATCGCCACTGCGACGACCTGGGCCGCGACTTCAACCAGATCACCCGGTCTACGAGCTTTCGCGTTCATCTGATCGAGAGCGAGGCGACCGCCGAACAGGAGACCGCCCAGGCGCGCGGCGCTATGACGATGGAGGAGTATCGCAACGTCCGCTACGTTGGAACACAGGAGCAGGTGATCGAGCGGCTGCGCCAGATCGCCGGCCTGGGTATCAACTATTTCATCGTATACCTGCCGCGCATCGCCTATGATGTCGCGCCGCTTCAGCAGTTTGCCGAGCGAATCATCCCGCAGGTCGGGTAAGATTTAAGATTCCGGACAGGAGTGTTTCATGAGCACTCGCGCCAGCGAGCTTGCCGACCAGTTCCAGGCCGCGAACGCCGACGTTCTCGCCTTCGTCACCGCATGTGATGGGACCACCTGGAACACGTCGTGCGCGGGCGAAGAATGGACCATCGGCACCATCGCCGCCCACATCGCGGATAGCTATGCGGCCGTCACCGGCTGGATCCGCGATATCGCCGCTGGCCGTCCCGTGCCTGTGACACCGGACGATCTGGAAGAGGGCAATACCACTCGCGCGACCGCCAACGCTGGTCGCGCTCGCGACAATGTGCTGGCGGCGCTGCGTGAGCGGGGCGCAACCGCTGCCGATGTCGTCCGCTCACTCAGCGATGAGGACCTGGCTCACAGCGCCGCGTTTGGCCTGCGGGGCGGCGAGGCAGTCAGCGCCGAATGGCTCATCAGGTATGTTCTCATCAGCCATCCCCGGCAGCACCTGGCCAGTATGCGAGCCAGCGCCAAGAACGCTTGAGGCGACCCGAATATGAACGCGACGCATGTCTATCGCTCGGATGCCGGCCAGCGAGCCATGATGCGATGGTATGATACCTGTCTTACCCATCTGCCCGCGCCCTACGAGGCGCTCACGGTGCCCACCCGGCATGGTGAAACACATCTTATCGCTCGTGGACCCGACAACGCCCCTCCAGTGCTGCTGCTGCACGGCACCGAGGGCAGTGCGCTGAGCTGGCGCTATCAGCTGAGCGCACTTGCCACACGTTTTCGCTGTTACGCGCTGGACATCATCGGGTCAGCCGGGCGCAGCGCCCCCACGCGCCCGACCTACGACGGCGCCGGCTATGCCGAATGGCTCGAAGACGTGCTCAACGCCCTCTCCCTGCGCCAGGCCGCCTTCGTCGGCATCTCCAACGGCTGCTGGCTGATCTGGAAGCTCGCCGCACGCGCCCCGGAGCGTATCAGCCGCGCCGTCCTCCTCAGCGCGAATGGTCTCGTGCCGGTTCGCTTCCCCTTTACGCTCGCCCGCTACCGCGCCGCCGATCTTCTGCGAACGCATATCGCCAGCCGGATCCTCACCCCCACCCTCATCCGCCACACGTTCCAGCGCGCCCTGCCGCCCGGTGCCGTCGTGGACGATGACGAAGCCGAGTGGTTCTATCTGCTGCTCAAGCACTATCGCTTTGTGTACCCGCCGGGTGTGCTCCCCGATGCCACGCAGGCGCTGCTCACCGCACCCACGCTGCTGCTCATGGGCGAGCGCGACCCTTTCTTCAATGGCCGCGCCGCCCTGGCGCAGGCACGCCGGACGCTGGCCAATCTTCAGCATGCCGCGATTGTGCCGGGCGCGGGCCACGGCATGATCCTCGATAGCCCCGATCTCGTCAATGGGCGCATCCTGGAGTTTTTGCAAGCGGCCGCTGCCCCTCACTCGACGGCGTAGGGAACCTCATCCCCACCCCTTCTCCGTGCCGGCGCGAGAAACCGGGGGCCGTCAGCCCGCGGCCCTCGCACCGGCGGGCGCGGCAGGTGGCGCCCCTACGCGCGCCTCCAACGGGGAGGGGGAGATCAGCGTTACGACAGGGCGGACTCCATGCGGGCCATCGCCTCGTCTATGCGGTCGTCGGGGGCGGTCAGAGTGATGCGTAGATAGCCCTCGCCGCGCGCTCCGAAGTTCGTGCCGGGGGTGACGGCGACGCGCGCCCGGTCCAGCAGATCCATCGCGAACTGGGCCGAAGTCGGGCCGTCGGGGATGCGCGGCCAGATGTATAGGCCCGCCTCTGGCGCCACGACACGCATTCCCAGCGTGCGGCAGGCTGCCACTACGCGGTCGCGCCGCCGCTGGTAGATAGCGTTGCGCTCGTCCAGCCACGATTGCGGCAGTTGGAGCGCCCGTACGGCGGCGAGCTGGATGGGCCGGAAGATGCCGGTGTCAATGTTGCTCTTGAGCCGTGTCATGCCCTCGACCATCGCGGCGTTGCCGACCAGCATGCCGATACGGAAGCCCGCCATGTTGTAGGCCTTGGACAGCGAGTGGAATTCAACGGCGACATCCTTCGCGCCCGGCGCGGCCAGGATGCTGGGTGGCTTCGTCCCGTCGAACGTGACCTCGGCGTAGGCCATGTCATGCACGAGAAGGATGTCGTACTCGCGGGCGAAACGCACCGCTTCCTCGAAGAACGCGAGCGGGGCACAGGCGCCCGTTGGGTTGTTGGGATAGTTCAGCCAGAGCGTTTTCGCCCGCCGCGCGGCCTCCGCTGGGATCGCAGCGAGATCGGGCAGCCAGCCGCTTGAAGGGTCCAGCGGCACCTCAAGGTTTTCGCCGCCAGCCAGGGCTACGGCGGTCGGATAGACGGGATACTGTGGGTCAGGCATCAACGCGGCATCGCCGGGGTTCATCACCGCCATCGGCAGGTGGGCCAGCCCCTCTTTCGAGCCGATCAGCGGCAGGACTTCTCTGGCTGGGTCGAGGCCCACGCCGAAGCGCCGCTCGAACCACGCCGCGAAGGCTTCGCGGAGCGCGGGCATCCCGGCGTACTCCGGGTATCGCTGATTGAGCGGCTCCTGTGCCGTTTGTATCAGCGTCTCCAGCACCTCCGGCGGCGTTGGCAGGTCCGGGTCGCCAATCGAGAGGTTGATAACATCCACGCCCGATGCCCGCAGATCGGCAATCTTCTTGTTGTAGGCGGCGAAGTGATACGGCGGAAGGGATTGGAGGCGCTGTGAAAGCTCCACGGTCTGCTCCTGAGTGAGTATCGGAAGGGCACACTGCTGAAAGTATAGCAAAGACTCCAATGGGCTGCGTGTGCCGGACGCCGCTCGTTTACCCACTCGCCCCGCTTTCCTTGACACGGTACACTCCCATTCCTATACTCGTACCTACGTATATGGTGTGATGCCGCAAGGTAAGACGGCGATGGAGCGTGCAGCGGCGAGACGTACGCAACGCAGAGTGGCGGGAGGCGCGCGTGACGACACGGGAAGGCACCTCGCTCGGCCCCTATCGGTTGCTCCGGCGTATCGGTGGTGGTGGCGCGGGCGACGTGTATCAGGCAGAGGGACCGGCGAATCCCAACAACTCGAATCCGGCCGGTCAGGTCGCCGTCAAAGTGCTCAGCGGGGCGGCCAGCGATGCGACCGCGCGAGCCATCGCCCAGCAGGCGCAGGCGGCGGGGCAGCTTCAACAGGCGCATATCGTCCCGTTCCATGGTGTCATCGAGGATGGGAGCGCGCTCGGCGTCGTGATGGCCTATGCGCCGGGCGGCTCGCTCGGTGATACGCTGCGCTCGAACCGCGCCGATGGAACGAAGAAGCTGACGCTGCCGCTGGATGGCGGTATTGTCGCCCGGCTGGTCTCGCAGCTTGCCAACGCCCTCGGCGCGGCCCATGCGGCGGGGCTTGTCCACGGCGACCTCAAGCCGAACAATGTCTTTGTGCGCACAGCGCCGAACGGGCGGCCCATCGCCGTCGTGAGCGACTTTGGTCAGTCCGTGCTCACGAATGCCGCCGCCTCGCTGGCCGGACGCGGCATTTCCGGAGAGCGGGCCGCCTGGGTGGTAGATCAATTGCGCTTTGCCGCGCCAGAGCAGCTGCGCGGCACCTGTCTGCCAGCGAGTGACCAGTATGCGCTCGCCGCGCTCAGCTATTACTTGCTGACGGGCCAGCCACCCGTCATCGGTGATGCCGCGTCACTACCCGCGAACATTGAGAACGAGGCAGTCACCGCGCCTTCGGCGCTGAATCCGGCGCTCTCGCCCGCAACCGATGCCGCGCTGCTGCGTGCCCTCGCCAAGTCTCCCACGGAGCGCTATCCCAGTGTCGCGCTGTTCGCGGAAGCGATAGATGAAGCGCTGGCCGTTGCGGTTGGCAGCGCCGGGACGGGAGTGACCCAGCAGTTCTCGCAGCTGGCGAGCTCCACACCTGGCATGGCGCGACCAGGAGCCGCGCGGGGACCGGCGGTGAGCGGCGTGCGTGTAGTTGATCGGAGCGGCGCCGATGGGCGTGGCGCCTCGCCCGCCAGCGCGCAGCCAGTGCCAGAAGACGCGCCGGTGGGAGTGAATCGCCGCCTCTCGATCATCGCGGCCATCGCCATGGTCGTCGTCCTGCTGGCCTGCGGGCTGACCTTCCGCGCAATCTCCGGCGGTATTGTCCTGCCACGCATCGCGCTCGGTGCGGGCGCCGGCGGGAGCAGCACCACGCCTACCGCGAATATCAACGCCACCAGCACGGCCCAGAGCGCTACGCAACAGCTTCAAGCGGTGAGTGGCGGCGTACCCATTTTCAGCGATGCGCTCGCGGATAACAGTCACCACTGGCGCACGCAGGGGAAGACGGTCTTCTTCGCGCCAGACGGCCTGCATCTGGCCAACGCCAGCACAACCACGGTCCTGACTGAAGATATGCCGGGTGCGGCGCCGCCACAGCTGAGTGACGAGGTGGTGCGGGTGACACTGACGATGGCGCAAGGCGGCAACGGCGACCTCGCTGGGTTGCGGTTCTTCGTGCAGCCGGGAGCTGGTAGCGCCCAGAATTACTATTGTTTCGTGATATCGGCGCAGGGCAGCTATGAAGTGTGGGCGCATTTCAGCGGCAACTGGAACTTTGTCACGCGCGGCTACTCGTCCGCGCTGCGGTCCGGTCCGAGCGACAGCAACACGATCGCCGTTGTGGCGCATGGAGGATCGGGCACCGCGCTGCTCTTTGCCAACGACCAGTACATTACGACGGTCAAGGTCGGCCCGTCGGTGGGCTACCCCGACGCTCCCACCGTGGGAGCGGGTGGGCTGATTGTCATGGATACCGGGGCCGAGTTCGTGTTCACGAAGTATGCGCTCTATCGAGCGAGCGGCGGGTAGGCGCGTGGCTGGCGCTCCTATGACGAGCGGCGGAAGGAACTGGCGGGGCGTGGTACAGTGACTGAGAATGGCGGCATTATGAGATCGGGCGCGGCTGCCTTCACTGGCGAAAGGAGACGCGCGATGCGGATGCGGCCACCCGAGGCCCCGAATAATCAGCGGCGAGAGGGGCAGCCCTATCCTCCACCAAATCGCCGGCCCGCGTTGCGACGTGGCGTTGTCAAGCCGGAGACGCCGAGCGGCTGCGCATACTATCTCCTCCTCTTTACCTGGTGTGGCGCCGCGTTCGTTCGTCACATGGACCCTGCCGGGCGGACAGGGAGCACGTGGAACACCGCGACGGGGATCATGTTCGCGGTCGGCGTCGGCCTCGTGGTGGCCGGCCTCTGGACGCTCATCTTCCCCCCGCGCGACCGGTTACAGGGCGGCTGGATCACGGTGGTGGGCGGCCTGGCGGTCAGCGGCGCACTCTGGGGCTTGTGGTAACTGTTCGTGCCCCCGACGTGGCACGTGCCGGACTCGCGCTCTTGGCGCCATGTGTCGCTGCCCTCACCCATAGGGGAACCTGCGCTATAGTCTTTAGGGTGCGTCACAGGTGCGCACACCAGCCGTTGGGTGTTGCCGGCTCGTCCACCAGCCAGTGGTGCGCCGCCAGTGAGGTGTGGAGAATGCTTACCGTCGAAGAGGCTCGCGAGCGCATACTAGCTCGCTTCTCGCGTCTGAATGCCGAGGATGTGCCACTGCCGGCGGCAGTGGGCCGCGTGCTGGCGATGGATGCCGTGGCGGGCGAGAGTCTGCCGCGTTTCACGAATTCGGCGATGGATGGTTACGCCGTGCGTTCGGAAGATGCGCGCGGCGCATCAGCGGAGGCGCCACGACACTTGCGGCTGGCGGGCGAGGTGCCAGCGGGGCGAGTCTATGAGGGAACGGTGGAACCGGGCGAGGCGGTGCGCATTCTGACGGGAGCGCCGCTGCCGGATGGAGCGGACGCGGTGCTTCAACAGGAATTGACGGAGACGGGCGCGGGCTGGGTACGGCTGCTGGCCGAGGCGCCCGCCGGCAACAACCTGCGCTATCCAGGCGAGGATGTACGCGAGGGAGATGTGCTTGTGCCTGCCGGTGCGGAAGTTGGCCCGGCGGAAATTGCGCTGCTGGCGAGCGCGGGTATCCATCCTGTCCGCGTGACGCGGCGGCCGCGTGTAGCGATTCTCTCGACGGGCGACGAGCTGGCGCCGCTGGGTGAGACGCCGCGCCCCGGCCAGATTCGCGAGAGCAACGGTCCCTACCTGATCGCGGCGGTGGCGCGCGCGGGGGCTGAGCCGGTGCCGCTGGGCATCGCACGCGACCGCGCCGAGGAGCTGCGCGCGAAGCTGGAGCAGGCGCGCGAAGCTGATCTAATTCTGACCTCCGGCGGCGTCTCCGTGGGCGATTACGATCTGGTGAAGCAGATACTGACGGAGCAGGGCGATATCACGTTCTGGCGCGTGCGGATGCGCCCTGGCAAGCCGGTGGCTTTCGGTACGCTGAGTGGCACGCCACTGCTGGGGCTGCCGGGCAACCCGGTCTCCGCCGCCGTGACGTTCGAGCTGTTTGGCCGGCCAGCGATCCGCACGATGCTGGGCTGCCGCCAGACGGAGCGGCCGGTGGTGGAGGTGGTGCTGGATGGACAGAACATCGCGCGCGGCGACCGGCGGCATTTTGTGCGCGCCCGGCTGGATTCGCGCAACGGCACGCTGGTGGCGATGCCGACCGGAGATCAGGGGTCGCATATCATCTCCTCCTTGCGCGGCGCGACGGCGCTGCTGGTGATTCTGGAAGGCGAAGGACAGGTGTGCGCCGGCGACCATGTGCCGGCGCTGCTGCTGAATGATGCGCTGCCGTGGGGGATGGAGTAGGAACCTCACCCCCGGCCCCGTCCCGCCTCCACGTGAGAGCACGCTACGGCTGTGGCGGGAGCCTCTCTCCGTGCGCGGCGAGGGGAGGCGACGGGCGTCCACCGGACGCCCCTACACGCCCTGAATCCGGTGATATAGAGTCGGTGTAATATGCGTCGGGGTGACGCTGAAACGGTCTGGGGCGGTCAGAGACGGTCAGGTGCGGCCGCGAGTTTGTGTGGGCGTTGATGCGCGCGGAAGCGGATGGTGCCCTGGCGGCACTCGTCGCGCGTAGCTGATGTGTGTATAGATTGGTACACAGATGGTATGGCCGACGTCCCGCCGCACTATAGGCAGCAAGACATCCTCTTCCTCAAGCAGCTCATCGAGGCGGGGAACTACCAGGCGGTCATTGATCGGCGCTATCCCGTGGAGCGAGTGGTCGAGGCGACGCGGTACGTCGAAACGGAGCAGAAGACCGGAAATGTCGTCCTCACCGTGAGCGGCGTCCGTGGGATCTGAGCAAGCCACCGAAGTCGCCCGTCGCGGCGCTCGGACGACGTTTCCGAAGACTGGCCCACGCGAACGACTGTTCCTTGCAGGGCATCTCCCCACACGACGGGCGGCATGCCTCCGCCGTGCATGCACGGCGCAAGGCGGCGTGGGTGGTGCGGACGGTGGAGGCCGGCTATTCGCTCACCTGGGCGTAGCGACCGACGATGACGATGGTGCCGGCGGCGACAAGCTCGGCGGCGAGGCGGAGAATGGTGGGCTCGGGAGCGTTGAGTTTCTGACAGACAGCCCAGAGCGGCATCTGGCCATCTACGGCAGTGAGGAACTTCCATTGCGTGCGACTGAGCTGCACGGCGGTGCCGCTTTCGGGGTCCACCTCCGCGAAATCCACCACCGCTTCGGGAGCAAGGGGAACGACCTCGCGCGGGACGGGGGCAGCTGCGCGTGCCTGGCCCATCGCCTTGGAGACGAGGGAACCGAGCGGCAGCGGCAGCAAGACGCGGCCCTGTGGAAGTGTCACGCCGTCCTCGAAGAGAAAATCGCCATCGGGCCATCCGAGCACAAGCGAAAGGAGATTGACGGCGTCGCTAAAGGCGAATTGGCGGAGCTGTTCCTGCGTCAGCAGGTGCGAGGAAATGAGGGTGCGGACGAGCTGCATATCGGAGATTTCGCCAGCTTCCGCGAAGGGGACGCCGATGGTGGCTTCGATCTGCTCGGGGGTGATGAGGCCAGCGCGGGCAAGATGATGGGCCAACACCATCTGAGAGCCGATGCGGTCGGCCAGCAGCCACTGGCCGCCGGAGAAGTAGATAGCGGCCCGGCGGTCGCCGCGCTGCAGCAGCAGCCGCCCGCTGCGCTGTCCGCTCTCGATGACGCGCAGCACATCTGGCAATGCGATCTGCCGCAGGTTTCCCGCCAGTGCCATTCACTTCCCTCCCTTCACCTGGAGCATGCGTCGCGCCGCGTTCAGCTGTGTGCCCGCGCGCACAGGCGGATTCCACTATAGCACCCGCGTGTGGGAGTGTCCACCGCGAACGTAGGGCTGTTCCTGACGCATGGGGTTACGCCGCCCGACAGCCTGCATGCCAGGATCGCCCATGCGATTGGCCGGCAGTGTGACCGCTCGCCCCGCGGAGCCGTCTTGCAGCACGGAAGGCATCGCGTGGAGCGCACGCACTATCTTGCCACTCGCAACCCGCGCCGCCATCGCACGTACGCATGTATAGATGCGCGTGGAGGCCAGCGCGTTCGCAGATCTGGAGGAGCGCAATGAGCATGAGGAGTTTTGTTACTGGGGTCGTGGTGGGTCTGGCCGCGGCGGCGATTGGACAAGAGCTGGCCAAAGAGCCGGAGGCGCGAACCTGGAAAGGAAAGGTCGCCGGCGTGCCGTACAACTTCCGACTAGGGGAGTGGCCAGATATCGCCGGAGAATACTGGAATCCAGAGAGCGAGCAGATTTTTCGCCCGCACGCGATTGGCCTCGGATGGGGTGTTAATCTCGCCGCCGTCGTCAACCGCGCGCGGGCAATGATGGAGGCGCAAGAGCAGCGCCAGATACCTGAACCTGTCGAGCGCTAGCCCCACGCGGCGCGGGAGGCTCTATCTCGAGCAGGGATAGGCTCCGCGCGGCATTGGCGGCGCTCCGGGTTTTCCTGGCAGGAGGCGGTTGGCATGTTTGCCACGGACCCGCTATCCCTCGGTTTTCTCGCGTGTATCGTATTTTCGGGCGCGTTCCTGGTGTTCGCCAGTGTCTCTGGCGTGGGGCACGGACTGCACTTCGGCGCACATGGTCTCCACATTGGGGCGCACGTGCATGCGCCTCATGCCGGCGCCACCCACAACGGCCACATCCATACGCACAGCGCCCACTCCGCGCACACTGCGCACACGACGCATGCCACGCACGGCTCAACGGCGCGAAGCGATGGGAGCGCGGGCAGCGCGACAGGCGCGGCGCAGGGGTCGCCACTGGCAGCGGTGAAAGATGCTTTCGTAGGTGGGTTCAGTCCCTACAGCATCCTCATTCTCCTCCTCATCTTCGGCCTCGTCGGCTATCTCCTGCATACCGTGACTAACCTCGGCGACGTACTCACGATTGTCGTGGCGCTGCTCGCGGGCGACGGCGCTGCCATCTCGACCGGCCTGTTGCTGACGCGCATCTTCGTCAAGGGCAGTGGCGAGGAGCTTAGCGGCGACAGTTCGCGCCTGGAGGGGCGTATCGGCGAAGTCAGCATAGCTATTCGTAGCGGTGGCATCGGCGAGGTGCTCTTTCCCGGCGCGGCGGGTGGCCGACAAAGCATCGGCGCTCGCGGCATAGACGGCGCGGCGATTCCCACCGGTACGGAGGTGGTCATCCTCAGCACAGACGCCGGCATTGCCACGGTGCAGCCGTGGGAAAGCTTCATGGCTGGCGTGCGCGCCGGCACCGCTCCGGAACTTGCGCCGTTAGACCCCTCATAATGCGCCGTCGGGCCGAAGGCCGTCCGTGACGTACCGCCACAATACTCGTTTGGGTAGGCCAAGCGCTTGGGCTTACCTACCCAATTCGCCTTTTTCGACCAAGATTCGCCAGTGAGAGTGCGCGGCCAGAAGCCGCGGAAGGGTAGCAATATGCCCAGCATCAATGCCGGACTCACCATCGTGGTGGTCGTCGCGCTCGTGATCGTGGCTGCCATCGTCAGTGTCATCAACCTCTACGCCCGCGCCTACCGTAAGGTCGGTCCAAACGAGGCACTCATCGTCTATGGAAGCGGCGGCCAGAAGGTCTACAAAGGCGAGGGCGTGCTCGTCTTGCCGCTCGTCCAGCGAGCCAAAGAGTTCTCGCTGGAGCTGATGTCCTTTGATGTGGCGCCGCAACAGAACCTCTACACCAACCAGGGTGTTGCCATCCGTGTCGAGGCCGTCACCCAGCTCAAAGTGCGCTCCGATCACGACAGCATCCTTACCGCAGCCGAGCAATTCCTCAGCAAGACATGGGAAGAGCGCCAGGGATTGATCCGCCTGGTTATGGAAGGCCATCTACGCGGCATCGTCGGCCAGCTCACCGTCGAACAGCTTGTCAAGGAGCCGGAGATGGTGAGTGAGAAGATGCGCGTTATCAGCTCCGCCGATCTGGCCAAGATGGGGCTGGAGGTGGTGTCGTTCACCATCAAGGAAGTGCGCGACGAGAACGAGTACATCACCAACATGGGGCGACCGGAGATCGAGCGCATCAAGAAAGAGGCGAATATCGCCGCCGCACTGGCCGCCCGTGATACGCAGATCCAGCAGGCCAACGCCAGTCGCGAAGCTGCCGTCTCGAAGGCCGCCGCTGATCAGGAGCGCGTCGCCGCCGAGGCCGCTTCCCAGAGTAAGCAGGCTGAGTCGCAACGCGACCTGGCGCTCAAACGCGCGGAGTACGACGCGGAAGTGAAGAAGCAACAGGTTGTCGCGGACAAGGCGAGCGACGTGCAGGCGCAGATCATGCAGCAGCAGATCGTCGCGGAAACCGCTCGCGCCCAGGAGATCGAGAAAACAGCGCAGACCAAAGTGCAGGAGGCCGAGGCCCACCGTCGCGAGATGGAGCTGGATGCTACCGTCATCAAGGTGGCGGACGCGGAGCGCCAGCGCGTGCAGACCATCGCCGAAGCCGAGCGCCAGCGTATCTCCCTCGAAGCTGAGGGCCGGGCGGCGGCGCTGCGTGCGCAGGCGTCGGCAGAGGCCGAGGCCACGAAGATTCGCGGCGCCGCTGACGCCGATGCCGCTCGCCTCAGGGGTCTCGCCGAGGCGGACGTCATCCGCGCGAAAGGCGAAGCGGAAGCCGAAGCCATGCGCACGAAGGCCAACGCCTACCGCGACTATAATCAGGCTGCCGTGCTGGATAAAGTGGTCTCGAATCTGCCGGAGATCGTGCGGGCCATCGCGGAGCCACTGGCGAAGGTGGACAAGATCAGCATCGTCTCCACCGGCAACGGCGACGGCGGCATGGGCGCCAGCCGTGTGACAGGCGACGTGGTGAACATGCTGGCGCAGGTGCCGGCGATTCTGCAAGCTGTTACGGGGCTGCGCATGGACGAGCTGATGGCCCACATTCCGGGCCTGAGCAATGTCGTCGAGGGGACCGCCAGCGCGAACGGCGCAAATGGGGCTACAAGCGACAGCGCCACACCCACTACGAACGAGACGCCGCCCGCCGATTCGCAGCCGCCAGAGCCGGTTGCCGCGACAGTGCCGTCCACGCCTGATTTCTCTGCCGCGCCGGTCAACGGCGTCTCGCCGTCCGGGGCCACGCGCGGACCGCGCCGGCAGCGCAGCCGGTAGCGAGCAGTTTGCTGTGTAAAATTAGGGCCACCTGCCAGTGCGGCGGGTGGCCTTCTGCATCTCCTCGCACTGCATGCTATTCTTAAAGCATGCGGAAAACGTAGGTGCTAGCGGAGAATGGTATGAGAACGCATGCCGTCGCGGAGCTCCTGGAACGTGTGCTCAACGACGCCGGATTGTCTGATACGAGCCAACCAACGCCGCCATCATAAACACATCTGCCGCCGAAGAGCTGGTACTACTCATTCTTACGCCTGAGCAGCGGCGCCACACGGTCCCAGATGGCGGCGGCAACATCCGCCTTCGGCAGCAGCTCCAGGCGCTCCACGCGGCCATCCGGGTAGAGCATCGCCACCTCGTTCGTCGGCGTGCCGAAGCCGCTACCCGCCTTGGAGACGTCATTCGCGACCAGCAGGTCCAGCCGCTTCTCGCGGAGCTTCTTCGTTCCGTGCGCCAGCACATCCATCGTTTCCGCCGCGAAGCCGACGCGCACCACGCTCGCCACCGCTGGATCAGTCGCCAGCTCCGCCAGAATGTCGGGATTGCGTACCAGTCGCAGCGTGAGTGAGCCATCGGGATTTTCCGCTGCCGATCCCTTCTTGATCTTCTGCTTCTCCGCATGCTCCGGCCGGTAGTCCGCCACCGCCGCCGCCATCACCACCGCGTCCGCGTCCGCGAGGGCGGCGCGCACGGCATCGCGCATCTCCAGTGCCGTCGTCACCCGCACGAGCGTAACGCCGGTAGGGGGCACTACGGTTGTCGCTCCGGCGATCAGCGTGACATCCGCACCGCGGTCGCGCGCGTCTTCGGCCAGCGCGAAGCCCATCAGGCCGCTGGAGCGGTTGCCAAGATAGCGCACCGGATCGAGCGCTTCGTGTGTGCCGCCAGCCGTCACGACGACGCGCCGGCCCGCCAGGTCGCCCCGGCGCCCCAGCACACGCCGCACCTGCGCCAGAATCGTCGCCGTCTCCGGGAAGCGCCCCATGCCAACTTCACCCGAAGCCAGGTGCCCCACCTCTGGCGGGATAATGGTCGCGCCGCGCTCGGCCAGCAGCGCGAGATTCGCCCGCGTGGCGGGATGCGTGTACATGTCCGCTTCCATGGCGGGCGCGAGGACCAGCGGCGCTGTGGATGCCAGCGCGACGGCGGTGAGCATATCGTCCGCGAAGCCATGCGCCAGCCGCGCGATCGTATGCGCCGTGGCTGGCGCCACGAGCAGCAGGTCGGCGCTCTTACCCAGCTCGATGTGCCGTGCCGCCGCCTGCCCTGTCGGCTCCCACAGGTTGCTATAGACGGGGCGATGACTGAGCGCGGAGAAGGTCAGGGGGCGCACGAACTCGGCGGCGTGTTCAGTGAGAATGACGTCTACCAGTGCGCCCGCCTGTTGCAGCTTGCTTACCACATCGGCGGCCTTGTAGGCGGCGATGCCGCCGCAGACCCCGAAGACGATGCGCGAATCTCTGAGGGACATGGGGAGAACCTGTCGCTTTACGTCACATTCACGTTCATGCAAAAAAGCCCGAAGCGATGGCTTCGGGCCGGAAAACTCGGCTGCGCAGGCGGGGAGACCGGCAACGTCCTATTGTCCCACAGGGCTGCCCCTGCAGTATCGTCGGGGCTGGAGAGCTTAACGACCGTGTTCGGGATGGGAACGGGTGTATCCCCTCCGCTATAGTCACCAGCCTCCCCGCACGTAGAGATGCGATGGCGTTACAGCACATGATTCCGGGGCACGACCGGCGTGAAGCCGGTGAGCGGGGTGGAGACGAGGGGACTCGAACCCCTGACCCTCTGGATGCAAACCAGATGCTCTCCCAACTGAGCTACGCCCCCAGGCGTGTGCTGCACTCGATGATAGATTGTAAAAGGTACGCCAGGTGGGCCTTCCCTGGCTCGAACAGGGGACCTCAGTCTTATCAGGACTGCGCTCTAACCAACTGAGCTAAAGGCCCGAGCTTGCCGCCGGAATACCTGCGACAACTCAAGAGTGAGAAACAAGAGACAACAGCTTGTGAGGTCCCAAATGCACACCAATCAAGGCACGATCTCCTAAAGAGATCGTCATCGACCTGGGATGCTGTGAGGCAGGTCCCAAAGAAAAGGGGCGTGTCCCACACATCAATCCCTAGAAAGGAGGTGATCCAGCCGCACCTTCCGGTACGGCTACCTTGTTACGACTTCACCCCAGTCACCGACCCCACCCTCGACGGCTGCCCCACCTCTTTCGAGGTGTTGGCCCACCGGCTTCAGGTGTTGCCGGCTTCCATGGTGTGACGGGCGGTGTGTACAAGGCCCGGGAACGTATTCACCGCGGTATGCTGACCCGCGGTTACTAGCAACTCCAGCTTCACGCAGGCGAGTTGCAGCCTGCGATCCGAACTGAGACCGGGCTTGGAGATTAGCGCCCTCTCGCGAGGTGGCCACCCATTGCCCCGGCCATTGTAGTGTGTGTGTCGCCCCAGACGTAAGGGCCGTGCTGACTTGACGTCATCCCCACCTTCCTCCGCGTTGCGCGCGGCAGTCGGGCCGGAGCGGGGGGGTACCCCAACCGACCCCGGGGGTTGCGCTCGTTAGGGGACTTAACCCAACACCTCACGGCACGAGCTGACGACAGCCATGCAGCACCTGTGACGCCGTCCCTTGCGGGCACACCGGTCTCCCGGTGGTGCGACGCCATGTCAAACCTGGGTAAGGTGCTTCGCGTTGCTTCGAATTAAACCACACACTCCGCTGCTTGTGCGGGCCCCCGTCAATTCCTTTGAGTTTTAACCTTGCGGCCGTACTCCCCAGGCGGTCCACTCATCACGTGAGCTACGGCACCGAGGGGGTCGATACCCCCGGCACCTGGTGGACATCGTTTACGGCGCGGACTACCAGGGTATCTAATCCTGTTTGCTCCCCGCGCTTTCGTGCCTGAGCGTCAGTACTCGGCCAGGACGCTGCCTTCGCCGTCGGTGTTCTTCCGGATCTCTACGCATTTCACCGCTCCACCCGGAATTCCACGTCCCTCTCCGAGCCTCAAGCCCCCCAGTCGTCACGGCCCTCTCCCAGTTGAGCCAGGAGCTTTCACCGCCACCTTAAGGGGCCGCCTGCGCACCCTTTACGCCCAGTAACTCCGGACAACGCTCGTCTCCTACGTATTACCGCGGCTGCTGGCACGTAGTTAGCCGAGACTTCTTCCTGTGGTACCGTCCATTCTCGTCCCACAGAAAAGCGGTTTACAACCCGAAGGCCGTCATCCCGCACGCGGCGTTGCTCGGTCAGGGTTTCCCCCATTGCCGAAGATCCCTCACTGCTGCCCCCCGTAGGAGTCTGGGCCGTTCTCAATCCCAGTGTGGCTGATCATCCTCTCAGACCAGCTATCGATCGACGCCTTGGTGAGCTCTTACCCCACCAACTAGCTAATCGGCCGCGGACCGCTCCCGCTGCGCCTCCAGTTGCCCAGAAGCTTTCCTCCCTCGGCTTACCCGAAGGATCGTATGCGGTATTAACCCTCATTTCTGAAGGGTATCCCCCACACCAGGGCACGTCATCCACGTGCTACTCACCCGTCCGCCACTCACCTCCCCTCCGAAAAGGAGAAGCCCGTTCGACTTGCA
>DATGEP010000222.1:0-25684 GCA_035310125.1 Ktedonobacterales bacterium | reverse complement strand
TCCCCCGGCCTCTCGCTGGTACACGACATGGAAGCCATCCTGCTCGCGTTCGCTTTGCGCCTGCGCACGATAGCCCTGGCTCACGAGCACGGTAGCCGCCGCGGCGAATTGATCCTCGGGACACAACACATCCAGATCGCTAAACATACGCAAGGCCGGGTCAGGATAAACTGTGCTGGCAAGCGCCGGACCTTTGAGCACAATGGGCTGAACGTTGGCAGCCTCTAGCCCGTCGAGCACGCGCGCGAGCACCCCAAACAGCGCGTTTGCCCGCAGGCGAAGGGCGGCATTCAGCATCCGCACTTGCTGTATCACAGGTGGGGGGGCAGAAGCGCCCCAAGCGGCTTCAGACACGACCTGCGTGAGCTGTGGGACGAGACCATGTGAACCCGCGAGACTGACCAGATGATCCCAATTGACTGATGCGGCGAGAGCGTGCCTCAACTTGTCGTCGCGCTCTGGATCGGACTCGCGCGCCACGAGCAGAAGAAGCTGGCGCTCGGCTGCATCGTCCATAGTTCCTCCAGAAGCTGCGTGCGCGATTCCGCGTTCGCACCAATACTGCCAGTGTCTGGCATGCCGCGAAGCAGTCCTGAATACTGGGCGCTCACATCGCGGGCACGCGCTCCAGCATGGGCAGCAACACGTCCCGCACGCGGATGCCTGCCGCGTCACGGACGCCTTCACGCGCGACGAGACGAATGCGTCGCTGATGCTGCTCGTAGATCCCCAGGTCACTGCCGCGCAGCCCTGTCGCCTCCGTCCACGTCATGAGCGGCGCCATACCCAGCGGAGGCTGGTCGAAGCGCACCTGTACGTCCATCTCCCACTTCTCCGGCTTGGGGATATCCACCAGCACATCCTGCGGCGCCACGGGAACCGCCAGCGCAGTCTCCAATGCTTCCGCCAGCGCGATTTCAACCCGCCGCCGCTTCCCCTGGTCCCAGAACAGCGCATCGAGCTGATTGAAGATACGTCCCGCTCGTGCGCTGACCTCGATTAACACTTTGTATGGCCGGCGCATTCGCAGCGCCTCCACCAGCGCCCGTGTGGCCGGCGGCATACGCTCACTCGCCAGCAGCGCCAGCAGCGAGGCGTCGTCGTGCCCTGCCAAATCTTCCGGCGTCAGCTCGCTCGCCAGCAGCGCCTCCTGCACTGCCCGCAACAACATCGCCATCATCGCCCGGTTTGTGTGGTGCCAGTAGACATTGTCGAACATCTCCTGCCGCGCGTGCAATAGCGAGTTCAGCGGACTGATCCCCTTGTCGCTCACACCCAATCGCGGCCCGGTCGGCGTTTCCAGCACGCGCAGCGATCCCAACAACCGCGTCACATCCACGCCGCCATATGGAACGTTGCACGCGCGCGCGTCCCGTGGCAGATAGTCCAGCTTGTCCACATCCAGTGGACCGCTCAGGAGGCGAATCAGCAGCGTGTCGCTGGCGGGCAGTGCGCGATCACGGGGCGGGTCTACCAGATCAGCCACGCGTACCGGCGAGAGGCCGTGCCGCTTCAGCGCCGCCGCCACGCCGCCAGCCTCGATAATGTTCCGGCCCACCCGCTCATGCGGCATAATGGGATACCCTAGCTCCTCGATGGCGTGTGAGAACGGATAATGCCCAATATCATGCAGCAGCGCCGCCGCCAGCAACGTGCGCAGGTCGGTTGCGTCCGCGCTCATCGCCGCGGGCGACTGTGCGCGCACGGCGCGTAACGCCCGCAGCATCAGGTAGTAGACGCCCAGGCTATGCTCGAAGCGTGTATGGGTCGCCCCCGGCCAGACACGCTGCACGAATCCAAGCTGCTTCACGCCTTGCAGACGGATGAACTCCGCCGTGCCGATCAGGTCCACTTCCAGCGCGCCCAGCGGAATCAGCTCGTACAGACTATCGCGGATGGCGCTCACCGGCTCGCTATCCGGCAGCACTGGCTCGGGCGCGACCGGCGTGTCCCAAAGCGATGCAGCCGGCTGCGTGGCGGCATGCGCCAGTCCAGCGGCGTCGCGGGCGGCGCCGGAACGATGCGGCTCTGGCTGTGCCTGTGGTTTGGGAGCCTGCCCAGTGCGGCGGCGCGGCGTGTCGTGTGTCGTCATAGTCTCCGCATTGTATCGCCGTACCTATCCTCGCGTCCACTCGCGGCCGCTGGTATTCGCGGGCCAATTTCCGCGCTCTCGATTGGCTGGTGAGGATACCCGCACGAGGAGCCTTCGCGCATCCTCCGTAGCAGGCGCCACGCCGCCAGCGCCATGCCGCCACCAAATACGAGCAGGCCCGCGATGCTCCACACGGCATGATGTGGTAACTGGGTGAACCAGAAGTAGTCGAGAGCGTATGGATCCAGCATCATCGGCATGTGTGGATTCGTGGGTAGAGGCGGGCCAAATGGGTAGTTTGCCGGTGCGAACCCCAGATGCGGCACCCTGGCGGTGAATGCAAAATACAGCGACATAGGCAGCAGCCAGAGGTCCGTCAACAACGGGCTAGTGCTCAGAGCGTTCTTGTAGCTTGGAAGAACAGTCACCACACCGTGCCAGTACACATCGTATATCGAGTAATTGACGATGACACCGATTAGCTGGATGGCGATACTACCGCCGATCAGCAGTATGAGAGCGCTCCTGCCCATCACCGGCAATCGTCTCTTGGGCATCTCATCGGCGTTTTGCGGCCCAAACCAGCCCAGATTCATCAACGGCCACAGGAAATACGGCAGGATAGGCACCAGATAGCGCGGCCCCCAGCTCGAGCCGCCGTCCCAGGGCGCATAGGTCCCGTAGATGACCAGCGAAACGAGGAGGAACCCCACCGGTAGCAGCGCCTCGCGCCATCGCTTACGGAAGAATATAGGCAGACACAGCAATCCCATGAAGAGCAGCGGATCATAGAACAGCAGACTCCGGTATGGGCCAAAGAGTAATCCATAGGTTCCGTCCCAGATTGCCGTCGTGAAGGGATGATCGCCGGACGTGTAGCCCGTGATGAGCGGAGATCCGAAGCGCAGGAAGTTCACCAGCAGCACGATCCCGCCTCCGGCAGCCACCGGTATCAGCAGAGCCACCTGCATCTTTATCCATTGTTGTAGCGACTGGCGCCGCCACGCCACCGCCGTCAGATAGACACACACGACCGGCACATACGCGAACGCCGCGTACTTCGCCAGAATGCCCGTACCCAGCCCTACGCCGGCCAGCAGCGCCCACCGTGCGACATCCCCCGCGCCGCGCTCACCACCCGCGACGACCTTCTTCGCTACTACCAGCGCGCAGAACACCGCCCCCGCCAGGCTGGCTGTCAGCAGCGGCTCAGCGAAATCCGTTTTTGCGTACGGCCAGAGCGAGGTCGCGACGCCGAGCACAAGAGTTGCCATAAGCGCTGTGCGACGAGGAAACGTCAGCGTTCGCGCGATACCATAAAACAGTACGCAGGCCAGCGCCATCAGCAGTGGATTAATCGCTAATGCCAGCATCCTCGCGATTGACAGCGCGTGTGGGTGCAGAATGGCCTCCGCCAGCGTGCCCAGAAAGAATCCCGGCAACTCCACGAGGCTTTGCCCGATGCCATACTTCGAGTACAGCAGACCATCTCGTCCTGGCGTAGAGGGTCCCCAATGCCCGATTGCCAGACTGCCTTGTGTTGCCAGCGCGCGCGTGGTGGCATACATCGAGTCGCCATCGTAGCTCCACGTTTGCCCGCGATACGTGAAGACATAGAGGCACGCGAAGAACACAAAGAGCAGCCCAGGAGTTGTATAGAAAGGCCGCAATAGGCGGCTCCACATACCCCGTATTCTCCACCACCCGCTTGCCATAGCGCTTGCTCCCGTCTCTACACATCACCGCGCGGTCGCCGGAATCGTTCCCTTTCCCTATTGCCTGTAACGTATCATCAGCCCAAAAGTGGTACACCCTCGTTTCAAGCACCAAGCGGTTTTATCACCTTGCCTCGAAATCTGAAGGGGAGAGGCCCTCACCATCCGGCCCCTCCGCGTCAATTCGGCATTTGACGGCGGCTAACTAGCACGATAACAGTACTGTGCGTCTCGAACTCACTGGGCGACCGCTCGCGTCCGTCTTTAGCACTTTTGAGCGCTCAGCGTTCCTGCCACATATGGTACGCTTAGAGCATGCGGCAGTGGGCGTTTGCGAGTGCCCGCGCCGGCGAAGAGGGTAAGCTGAATGACCAAAACGCACCAGAGCGACATACAAGACGGCGATACCGCCCGCTATGATCACGACGAACATAGCGGCAAGACGGTGGACGACACGCGCATCGCCATGACACATTCGATGCAGCCCTCAGACGCGAATGTCTGGGGTAATGTGCATGGCGGCACCATTGTGCGGCTGGTGGACGAGGCCGGCGGCGCCGTCGCCATCCGCCATTCGCGCTCGCGCTGCGTCACCGTCGCGATAGATTCCATGACGTTCAAGGAGCCTGTTTATATCGGCGATCTCCTCACCATCACCGCGTGCCTCACCTACGTGGGTCGCACCTCGATGGAGGTCGAGGCGCAGATCGAAGCCGAAGATATGCGTAGCGGCATCCGCCGTCATGCCGGCACCAGTCACCTCATCTACGTCGCCATGGACGACCTTGGCCGGCCGGCGCCTGTCCCTCCGCTCCGCCTCACCACAGACGAGGAGCGCGAGAAGTGGCGCGCCGCCGAGGCCCGCCGTGCCCGCCGCAAACACTAATCTGGGGGTAGGTCCATGACCAAACATGTAGCTTCCTATGGCCCGGCCGGTGTGGGACAGCCTGAGGAGGAAGCCCGGCTCCTCGCGCGTGTCGAAACAAGCGGCGTCAAGTTCGTCAATCTCGAATTCACCGACGTGGTCGGCATGGCCAAGTGCGTCACCATCCCCACTGACCAGCTCCCCGAGACGCTGGCACGCGGCAAATGGGTGGACGGCTCCGCTATCGAAGGCTTCGCCCGCGTCGCCGAAACCGATATGTTCCTCCGCCCCGATCTTTCGACCTATGCCGAGGTTCCCTGGCGAGCTTCGGGGGGTGGTGGCGCAACCGGCGAGAACCGCGTCGCCCGCCTGATCTGCGATGTGCTCATACCTACCGGCGAGCGCTTCGGCGGCGATCCGCGCGCGATGCTGCTCGCCGCGCTCGAAGATGCCGCCGCTTTGGGCTACCGCTACCGCGTCTCTCCCGAGCTTGAATTCTTCCTGCTGCGCGAGCGCGAAGGCATCGCTCGCGAGCCGCTGCCTCACGACCGGGGCGGCTACTTCGACCTCTCGACCGATGAGGCCGCCGATGTGCGCCGCGAGATCGTCTCGGAGCTGGGCAGCATGGGTATTCGTATCGAAGCCAGCCATCACGAAGTCGCAGCCGGACAGCACGAGCTTGACTTCGCCCCCGCCGACGCCCTACGCATCGCCGACGCCGTCGTCACCGCGCGCTATACCATCAAGGCCATCGCCCAGCGTCATGGTCTCTGGGCCACATTCCTGCCCAAGCCCTTCTACGGCATCAACGGCTCCGGTATGCACACCCACCAGCAGCTGCTCCGCCTCTCAGATGATACAGACGCCTTCGCGGACCCTGCCGACCGCCAGTACGGCCTCTCCTCCCTGGCGCGCCATTTTATCGCCGGCCAGCTCACCCACGCACAGGGCACGTCGGCCATCGTCGCGCCGCTCGTCAACTCATACAAGCGGCTCGTCCCCAGCTTCGAGGCGCCCGTCATGAGTAGCTGGGGCCGCGTCAACCGCGAAGCGCTCGTCCGCGTGCCGCGCGTCGCGCCGGACGGCTCCGCCGGCACCCGTGTTGAGCTGCGCAGCCCGGATCCCAGCTGCAATCCATACCTTGCGTTCGCGGTGATGCTCCGCACCGGGTTGGACGGCGCCGCCCGCGAGCTGCCGCTGCCGATGCCTGTCGAGGAGGGCCTCTATACGCTTGATGAGCAGGTGCGTCTGCGCCGGGGCATCGGTTTGCTTCCCGCCACGCTCGGCGAAGCGCTCGACGCCCTGCAATCCGACGATGTCGTCCTGGGTGCCCTGGGTGAGCAGATCGCGGCCTGGTTCACCGAAGCCAAGACCCTTGAATGGCAAGAATACCGCCGGCAGGTACACCCCTGGGAACTGGAGCGCTACCTGCCGGTGTTCTGAGTCAATATGAAGCGAGCGAAGACCTGCGTACCCTATGCGCCTGGGAAGTGACAGGCGGCTAGCTGCCCTGGGCGTTTCTCCTCCAGCGGCGGAACGACTTCGCGGCAGATGGCCTGGGCCTTCCAGCAGCGCGGATGGAACGGACAGCCGGACGGCGGATTCACGGGGCTGGGTACGTCGCCGGTGAGAATGATACGCTTTCGCGTCAGCTCGATCTCTGGATCAGGAAACGGGCTTGCCGAGAGCAGCGCGATGGTGTAGGGATGCTGCGGGTGGTTGTAGACATCATCGCCGGTGCCAATTTCCACGATATGGCCGAGGTACATGACCGCGACACGGTCGCTCAGATGTTTGATCGCGGAGAGGTTGTGGGCAATGAAGAGGTAGGTTAGATGGAACTCACCCTGCAGATCGGAAAGCAGGTTGAGCACCTGCGCCTGAATGGAGACATCCAGCGCGGAGATTGGCTCATCAGCTACGATAAACTTCGGGTTCAGCGCCAGCGCGCGAGCGATCCCGATACGCTGCCGCTGGCCACCACTGAACTCATGCCCGTAACGATTGATGGCGCTCGCGGGCAGACCTACCACATTCAGCAGCTCGCGGATCCGATCGTCGGTCTTTTCACGCGAGCCATAGTTGAAGTTGTGCAGCGGCTCCGCGACGATCTCACGAACTGTAAAGCGCGGATCGAGCGAGCTAAACGGATCCTGGAAGATCATCTGCATGTCAGAGCGCTTGCGCCGAAGCTCTCCTGGGTGGACCTTGGTGAGGTCCATGCCGTCGAAGATCACCGAGCCGGCTGTCGGCTTGATGATTTGCAGGATCGCGCGGCCAAGGGTGGATTTCCCGCAGCCGCTCTCACCCACCAGGCCGAGCGTCTCGCCATGCTTAATGGAGAGGTCCACTCCATCTACCGCCTTCACAGAGGCGACGGTGCGACCCAGCAGACCGCCGCGGATGGGAAAGTGAACCTTCACCCCGCGGACCTCTACCAGGGTGTCACTATCGGTCTGGACCGCCCCGTATGCCCCACTCGCTTCGACAGCCATAGGTTTCTCCCTCACACAGTTCCGGCTCGCTGGCCGCCGGTCTGGATATTCAGCGGGCCGAGTCCTGTATCGTTATCGCGGTATCCGCTGATCGCTACTGCTTAATATGGATAGAAGCATGCCGCCTGCTGCCCCTCGCCCTTCAATTCCAACAGCGGCAGCTCCTGATGACAGCGGGGCTGCGCTTTGCGGCAGCGCGGGGCAAACGGGCAACCGGGTGGCAGGTGAATGAGGTTGGGCGGCTGGCCGCCAATCGCCGCGAGCCGCGAGCCGCGCTCACTATCTGGCCGTGGCACCGCGGCGAGAAGCGCCTGCGTGTAGGGATGGGCGGGTTTGGCGAAGAGCGTGCGAGTGGGCGCCGTTTCGACGACACGGCCCGCATACATGACGTTTACCCGATCACAGGAGCCGGCTACCACGCCGAGATCGTGGGTAATGAGCAGGGTCGCCGAGCGGAACTCCTGGGCGAGGGCTTTCATCAGATCGAGCACCTGCGCCTGGATCGTCACATCGAGCGCCGTCGTTGGCTCATCGGCGATCAGCAGCTGCGGGTTGCAGGAGAGCGCGATGGCAATCATCACCCGCTGGCGCATGCCGCCGCTGAACTCATGCGGATAGTGCTTGAGCCGTCGCCGCGCTTCGGGAATGCGCACCCGCTCCAGCATCTCAGCCGCACGGTTCCAGGCCGCCTTCTCATCAAGATTTAAGTGCGCCTTGACCGCCTCCGCAATCTGATAGCCGACGGTATAGACGGGATTGAGCGAGGTCATTGGGTCCTGGAAAATCATCGCGATCTTGCCGCCACGAATCGCGTGGAGCTCATCCTGGTCCACATCGAGCAGATCCTCACCTTGAAAGAGGATCTTTCCGCCAACGATCTTGCCGGGCCTATCAATGAGACGCATGATCGAGAGCGACGTGACGCTCTTGCCGCAGCCACTCTCGCCGACGATGCCAAGCGTCTCGCCTTCATCCAGATACAGAGAAACATCCTCGACCGCCTTCACCACTCCCGAACGAGTGAAGAAGTGGGTGCGCAGGTGTTGCACATCGAGTAACCGTTCGGCCATGTATGCCTCTTCTATGTCACACTGAGCGAAGTCGCTCCCCGTTCACCGTCAGCATGTCAGCCCATTCCAGACGCAACGGTCAAGGATTAGGGGTCGCCAGGCAGACTCTATTGCCGTTTCTGCCGCTGTTCGCGTCACTACGCGCTGGCATTCGGGCTAGTCCTTGGTACGCGGATCGAAGGCATCGCGCACACCATCACCGATGAAGGAGAAGCTGAGCACGAGCACCACGAGCACCACGCAGGGCCACAGCATCTCCGTCCAGTTTGTCTCCAGCTTGTTCGCCGCGTTTGAGATCATCAGGCCGAGACTGGTATTCGGTGGCCGGATGCCGGCGCCAAGGAAGCTGATGCCCGCCTCGCCGATGATCGTGGTCAGGATGTCGAGGGTGGCGGCGACGACGACGACATTCAGTAAATTGGGCACGAGATGCCGCCAGATAATCCTTATGTTGGGCGTACCGACCGTGCGAGCGGCTTCGACATATTGTTGCTCCTTTAGGAGCAGCGACTGGCCGCGCACATACCGCATCATTAACGGCCAGGCAAGCAGACCAATCGCGAAGGTGAGCAATAAGATACGCCCGAGCAGCGACGTATGAAAGACCATATCGAACTGGGGACCGAGGGTTGCCGCGATGAGCAAAATCAGGAGCAAGCCGGGGAACGCGAACATGATGTCGGTGAACCGGTCGAGCACGGCGCCAAGCCAGCCGCCATACCATGCCGCCAGCGTACCCAGCAGGACACCAAGGCCAATATCAACGATCTCGACCAGGATGGCGACTTCAATGGAGACATTGACGCCCGCCATCAGCCCGGCGAAGATGTCATGCCCAGTGGTATCGGTGCCGAGCGGATACTTCAACGAATCTGGCCCCAGCGGGAGGAATGTGCCAGCGACATCGGACTGCTCAAGCTCGCCCCACGTAGGGTTGTGGTAGTCCTGCGGCATAATGGTCTCCTTGCCCGTTACACCGCCGAGATACGTGGGACCGAGGTGCTGATAGATCAGTGGAAAGATGAAGCTGAAGATGATGATGAACGCCAGAATGCCAGAACAGATGACGGCACGCCGATCACGCATGAACCGACGGATGGCGGCGCGAGTGGGCGAGATGGATACCCCCTCCGCCGCTTCAAACAACTCTTCCGTCGTCGGAACCGTCGCGCCGATCGTTGCCTTATCCGGTAGATGCTGCACCGACTGCTCATCCGCCTTTGGCGTGTTGACTATCTCCATGGAGTCCCCCTCCGTTTCTCGTTATCACTACGTCTCATCCAGGAAGACGATCCGCGCCTTTCTCTGGACGAAGTTTATCTACCCGCCGCTAAGCCACCTTCACCCGTGGATCGAGGAGACCATAGACGAGGTCAACAACCAGATTCATCACGACGACCGCCAGGGCGACAATAATAGTGGTGCCCTGAACGGTTGGCATGTCCTTGGCGCTAATCGAATTGACCGCCGCAAGCCCAATTCCAGGGATATTGAACAGGAATTCGGTGAAGAACGCGCCTCCGACGATGAAGGCGAGAGACGGACCGATGGCTGTCACCAGCGGGTTGAGCGCATTGCGGAAAGCATGCCGGTAGATGACAACCCGCTCAGTCAGGCCTTTGGCGCGGGCGGTGCGCACGTAATCTTGATTGAGAACGTCGAGCATAGTGGTACGCGTGAGTCGTGCGAAGTACCCCATGCCCGCAAGCGCCAGCAGGATGATCGGTGCGATCAAGTCGGTCAATGCCCCGCTATACGAGATGGGGCCACTGGGCAGGTTATGCAGGGAGAGGAACACCATGAGCAGCTGGTAGAAGGGAATGACGACGAAAGTGGGCAGCGCGAGGAGGATCAGGGACACGCTCATGTTGGACGTGTCAAACACCCGCGATCCGGCGCGCACCGCGGCGAGAATGCCTAGCGGGACACCAATCAGCACTTGCAAGATAACCGCAGGCAGACCAACTGAGGCGGAAAGCGGTATCCCGCTGCCCAGAATGCTGAGCACCGTCTGGCCGCGTTGCTGGAAGGAGAGGCCCAGGTTGAAGTGCAGCAAATCACTCAGGAAGTTCCCATACTGCTTGTACCAGGGGAGGTCTAATCCGTAGACATGCTGCAGGTTAGCGAGATTCTGGAGCGTACAATGCTGGCCGCAGAGGCCGTCAATCGCCGTGCCAGGCGAGAAGTAGCCGAGAATAAAGACGATGAAGGTGACACCGAGCAGCACGAACACGAGGCCAGCGATCCGCCTGATAAGGAATTGCGGGCCGACCCGGATCCCCGCATACGCAAGGATCGCGAGGAACGCCACCAGCACAATCAGCGCGGGCAGGCTGGAAAGGATCTGATCCATGAAGATACCTCCCAACAGGTGGGACTACAGGTGCCAATCCGAAAGCGCCGCCGGATCTGCCGTTGGGCCGGCGGATGGCGACGCACCATCCATACTTCCTACCCCAACACCTGGAGAACGACTGACGACAAAAGAAAGTGCCCCTCGAGACTACGCGCTCACCGAGTGGGCTGGCGAGCATCTAAGCGGCACACCTGGTACACATAATGTACACATGACTTTGGTTAATATCGTAACACATTCCGAGGCGGGCTGGAAAGCGTCTGGCCCGAGGACCGTGGCAGGGAAGCCGGCGAATGATGCCAAGGGAAGATGGGGTGAAGGCACAATAAGGGCGAAGCTGGCTCTTGAGGTGCCCACTTCGCCCCTACACCACTCAGTATCCCGCCGAGAGCAATATCTTTGCGCGACACCGAGTGGCTTTCAGGTTCGCGGCAACCACTTTACCGAAGTGTTCCGGGAACGCTTGCGTTCCCGGAACACGATCGGGCGGCTTAGTGGGAGTCGATCGAGATTTTGGTCCAGTCTGCCGTCGCGACATTGCCCTGCGCATCCAGCACGTAGCCATGGACATACGAGCGGACGCGATAGTTGAGGGCGAACTGCAACAGCGGGCAGTCAGAGACGTTGTCAACCAAGCCCTGCTCAATCTGGTTGTACAGAGAGATGCGGGTGGGCTGATCCAGGCTCTGGTCGGCCTTCGTCATCAAGGCGTCGAGAGCCGCACTGCCGGAGTTGTTGTCGTTGTAGCTCGACGTGGTCGAGTACAGCAGCGAGAGGAAGTCTTGAGGATCGGGATAGTCGGCGATCCAGCCAAAGCGGTACAGCTGCACCTTCTTGGCCGCCTCATCTTTCAGCGTCTGCTTCCACGCTTTCGGGTTCGTCGTCACGGTGACCCCAAGCACCTGCTGCCAGGTGCTGATCAGCGCGTTGGCGAAGTCCGTCGCCGTCTGGCTCGACGTGTTGTACGAGTACTGAATCGCCGGGACGGCAGCGCCGTTCAGCGTCGCCTTGTACTTGGCCCACTCAGCCACGGCGGTCGTCTGATCGCCAGTGGTTGGAGCGCTGTTCAGTGATTGCAGACCGCTGAAGTAGCCCGGCATGCCGCTCGGCACCAGGTGCCAGCTGGGCGTATACGCACCCTTCTCGACGCTGGTGTTCAGCTGATCGCGGTTGAGCGCGAGGCAGAAGGCTTTGCGGGCGTCCAGGTTGGTGAACGGCGCGATGTTGAAGTTCATCGCGATGCCATACACACCCAGGTACGGCGCGTGGGTGAAGTCCGACTGCGCCTTGGCCGCGGCCAACTGGGGCGCTGGGATGTCCTGGATAAGATCGTAGGTCTTGCTGGAAACGAACGACTGATACTCGGTGTCGACGCTGACGAAGATCTTGTAGTCCACCTCAGACAGCTTCGGTTTCATGCCCGCCGCGATGCCCCACCAATTCGGGTTAGCCTTGAGATTCAAGGTGCCCTTGTGGTCCCACGCGCTGACATAGAACATGCCGCTGCCACCCTGGCCGGTCGCACCCTTGGCCAGATTGTCCATCCAGGCCTCGTCGGCGCCCAGGTTCGCGCCGGTGACGGTGCTCTTCTCCAAGGCATAGGAGGTGGAGTACGTCATCGCGTCGAGGAAGTAACCGGCGGGAGCCGCCAGCTTGACGGTCAGTGTGCCCGCCGCGTCATCGGGGATGATCGAGTCGCCGATGAGCGTCTTGATCACCGGACCGGTCTGCCCGGTGGCCGCCGTGATGATGCCAGTCTTGGTGTCGCAGGTCTCGTTGCTGAACGTCGAGGCGTCAACCAGCGTCCAGAGGTAGTAGTTGACCGGCGAGGCGACGCAGGGGTTCTCTGAGCGATCCATGGAGAAGGCGTAGTCGGAGGCATGCACCGGCGTGCCGTCGGAGAACTTCTGCCCATCGCGGATGTGGAAGACGTAGGTCAGGCCATCGGCGCTGGGGGTGATCTTGTCAGCGCCCCAGTCCTGGATCTGCAGCTTGTTGTCCAGGACCACCAAGCCGTCGAAGACCTGGTTGATGAGAGGGATCGAGCTCGTGTCCGAGCCTTCGGTCGGGTCCATCGTGGTGATGTCCGGCGAGCCGCCGCCCGACGCCCACGGGATGTGTAGCACCTGCGGGGTGCTGGCACCGCCGTTGCTGCTGCCACAGCCGGTGGCGACGAGGCCAACGAGGCCTACCACCACCATCAGGCCCGAGACAGAAACCTTGCGGATTCCCAGTCGCATGCTGTTTCTCCTGATGAAAAAGACGATCCATTGCCGCCGGATCCGCACCCGAACGGCCCGTACAAATACGCCAGCATGTTCATTTTGCGGTTCTCCCCTGGTGGGGATTATCACAACATCTCCTACTGGCACACCGCATGACGCGAAAACCCACCGTAGTGAGCCGAGCCACCTCCCTTCGCTGTCGTGGCACTTTTGCGGGCATACCGAGCTCAGGAGCGCCGAGATAACCGGACACCTGAAATCGGCCTCGCACAGGGACACCTTCCGAAGCAATCCCTACGCTCAGCGCCGCCGTATCCGCCAGTTGGCGGACTCCTTGAGCGCGAAACACGCGGGACCTCTTCGCGTCCATCGCACGATCACCCGCATACCGCTGGGGCGGTTGGCAGAGGCGTTCCTCCCCCAGTGGTATGCGGCCGAGCGCACCGAAGCTATTGTGCTACGGTTGCGATAACGTAAACACACCGGAGCCACTGTCTAACGAAGCGCCGGCCGGAACCAAATGATAAACCTCCCGTCCTATCGGCTCTTGAAACGACTGGATGAGTGCCTCATCCACCAACCGCAGCCGCTCTGGCCAGCGTGTATCGAGCTGGGCGTAACTCGTCGCCACGAGGTCCTGGGCAAGGCTGACAAGCGCGGCTTGATCAGCCCCATCGCGTTGATCGCCCACGATCCAAAAGACAACACCATCGCGCTCAAAAATCAGCTCGCTCCGCACACCTGACTCCCAGGTGTACGACGTCGCGGTGGAGGGATTCATGGCTCCGCTCACCGTGTCACGATCGCGAGCGGGAACGGGCACCCAGACACCGTCCACAAAGGCGGCGGGCATTTCACCCACCTGCACGGGGGTTACCGATCCATCTTCCACGACCTGCAAGACGGCGGCATACTTCGGGTTTACCTGGAATTCCCGGATGTCCAGCACACCACTCCCTTTACCTGGCCGTGTCAGGATGTACTGCATATCTACGATAGGACCGCGCGACCAGTCAGTAGAATCGAGCAGCCGTGTTCCGAGATAGCGATAGTTTTTGGTTATCGTGTCGAGCCAGTATATGGGCATGTCCGTCGTTCGCGGCATCCGCGACTGCGCGGATCCAGGCACCGCCGATGGGCGCACGTTTGATGGGTAGCCATGGACCTGTTCAACACCCGTCTGGCCGAGCAGAATGCGCACTCCCGCGCCGAACGCGGGCGATGCGAGCACCATCGTAAATACCATGAACATCATCAGCAAGCTGAAGCCCAGCGCGAAAGTCCGCGGAGTGCCGCGAGCTGGGCGCCAGGAAGGCACACGCGGCGCGCCCGCGACGAGCGGAGCCCGCCCAAGGCTGAGTCGCCGGAGCACCCGATACGCCGTCTTCTGCTCAAAACCTGGCTCAGCCGCGGCGATATGCACAGTGTCCAGCAGTGTTTGGGTGTAGAGCGGCGGCAAATCTTCGCGTTCGGGGCCAAAGAGCTCACGCAGCTCGCTGGCGAACTCCGCTTCATCGAGCGAGAAATCGTCGGGGAATGTCTGATCATCGCTGGCCGCCCAGACATCACCGGCGTGTGGATCCTTGTACTCGCTCATGGTCTCCGCTCCTCGAAAGCGCGCAGGAAAGAGGTACTGCACTTAACTACGCAGGCGGTTATACATATCTCACACAGGTCTTCAGACTGGCCACAAATATCCCGTATGGAGCAAGCGGTAATGTGCCTCGGCAACGAGCACATTTGCCTGCGTGCCTCAACGTTACCTTACCATTCGCTCACACGGCGCGCAAAGCAGATGAGCGCGCCCCAGAACGTTCTCGGTCGCGCTCATCCAACTGGCAGCCTCGCAAGAAATGGCAGATATGTGCCGTCATGCCGATCTGACGACGCCCGGCCCCTCCGCCCACACGAGGTCAACTGTGGGCATGCTCGGCCTGTTCGGCGTGCTCGGCGGCTTTCACAGCGCGCTCCGCGAGGTTGCCGGCAGTGTACGTCTCTTTCTCGGCCTCTTTGGCCGTGAACAGCAGAGCCTTCACTGATTCGCTGATCAAGACCGTCAAAGAGGCCGCATAGGCAAAGAGAACCGCGACCGCTGCGATAATCACGTCTATCGCGTGGCGTGGCGGCCACGCATGCCCAATCTGATACGCGACGAGCAGGCCAACACCCACCGCCAGCGTGGCGGAGAGGATGGCAGTGACGAGAACGCGGAAGAACGAGCGGAACAGTGTTTTGAGCAGATGACCGAGTACCTTCATACTGAATCTCCATTCTGTCGCCGCGAGACCCACTGACCGACGCGGCGCCGGGGAGCCTTCGCGGTGCTGGCTGTGTCCACGATGCGGTTGCATTCGCCAGAGAATGGCGAAGGCTGACACCAACTGGGATTTCCCTCGTGAAGCAAGTGAAGTGCCAGGTGGGACGTGGAGGGATCGGCCAGGACGCCACGAGCGTGCGGTGTTGGCGCTGGATTCACAGCGCTCCATCGTCTCCAGCGGGAGGCGTTTCCTCACATCATATGCGCCGCGTCCGTGGCATGAGGAGCAAGATAAGCCCGGCACAAAGATATGACCCCGCGATTACATAGAACGTCACCGCGAAGCCGGCGCTATCAATCAGCCCACCCAGCACCGCGCCCCAGATCGAGCCGACGCCGAAGGCCAGCGTGAAATACCAACCGAAGGCGCCGTCCTTCTCGGCATCCGGCGCGCTGTCCGCCAGATATGCCTGAAGCAGTGGGCTTTCCGCATACGCCGCCAGACCGAGCAGCGCGACCTCCACAACCATTACCCATAATGGCACGTGCCCATTTCCCAAAATCGGAAGGAGGATCATGAAGATCGCCGCGAGGCCATAGCTGAGCAGCAACATGGGCCGGCGCCCCGTCCGGTCCGAGAGACGCCCCGCCGCCAGCGGTCCGGCAACGCTGCCCAGCAGCAGCAGCGTAAAGAGCGCGGCTACCGCGCCCGACCCGAGATCGAGGCCGCCGCTCCTGGCGCTTCCCGTGAGATACAGCGGAATGTACGTCGTCAGGATGCCGACGCCGCGCCCACCAGCCGCCACAATGGAGGCCGCGATCACGATCAGGACGCCGCGATGCCGTAGCGGCGCGACGAACGCCCGCCAGCGCGACGCCTGGCGTGGCATACCCGTCGCGGTTACGGGTGTTATCTCCGCTCGTTTAGCGGTAGCCCCCGGCCCTGGCTCGCGGGCGAAGATCAGCACAGCGGTTCCAGCGACGAGACCAGGCAGCGCGAAGAGCATCAGCGTCGGCTGCCAGCCAAGACGCGCAAGCAGCAGCGTGCCGATGGACGGCACCAGCAGCGTGCCCAGGTTCCCGCCCGCCGCATGCGCCGCCAGCGCGACGCCGTGCCGCTTTTTGCCAAATGTATCCGTGAGAATCGAGCTACCCATGGGGTGCTGCGGCGCTCCGCCGACGCTGCGCAGCACGCCCCAGCCGAGAAACCCGCCGAAAGTCGTGACGAGTCCCGTCAGAAACATGCTCAGGCCGACGACCAGATTCCCTACGCCAATCATCGTCTTGCGCGCGACGTAGCGCCCCAGATACCCAAAGAGCAGTTGCAAGAAGCCGCCGATGAAGCTCGGAATCGCCACCAGCAAGCCGATTTGTGTGTAGGTGAAGCCATAATCCCGTTGCAGAATCGGATACACCAGCGGCATCAACACGACGGTGGCATGGATAACGGCGTGCGCCCCGCTCACCGACATGAGATTGGCCCACACCGCGCGGCGCGAGAGCGACCGGGGCTGGCCGAATGCCGCACCTGCGTGTGTGGCTTCCAGCAAAGACACAAACATACTCCTTTTCGTATGATGGTGTAGAGCGTAGCATACGGCGCAAAGTCGTTATAATTCCAGCGTCGCGGTGCGGCGCATCGGCACATTCTGGGCTGCTCCGCGCTGCATCGCTCGAACGTCCTTCCTCCACTTGCGCGTGTCTGCCCCCGCGCGCCACAATATTCCCGCATGCGCTCTATGTGCACCCTTTTCCCCAGGAGGCAATCTGTGCCGACCCATTGGTTTGAGCTGAGCGTTACCTGCGCTCCCGAGGCGGTCGAAGCGGTAAGCGAAGTGATGAGCCGCCACGCCCCCGGCGGCGTCGCCATCGAGGAGCCATACACCTTGCTGGACGACGGGCAGGTCGCCGAGACCATCCCCGACGCTCCGGTTACGGTGCGCGTCTACGTTCCCGCCGACTCTCACGGCGAGGAGGCACGGGCGCGCATCGAAGAGGGACTCTGGCACCTGCGGCAGATCGGCTTCGGCGAGATTGGCGACATTCGCGCCCGCACGCTGGCCGAGGAAGATTGGGCCAACGCCTGGAAGGAGCACTTCCACGTCCTGCATCTGGGCCGCCGCACCGTCATCAAGCCCTCCTGGCGCGAATACGCCCCCCAGCCGGACGAAGTGGTCGTGGAGCTGGACCCCGGTATGGCCTTCGGCACTGGCCTGCACCCCACCACCCGCAACTGCCTGCTCGCGCTGGAAGACGCGCTGCGTCCCGGCGACCGCGTGCTGGATGTCGGCACCGGCTCCGGCATCCTGTCTCTCGCCGCGCTCAAGCTTGGCGCCGCGCATGCCCTGGGTCTTGACGTCAGCTCCGTCGCCGTGGAAGCCGCCCGGGCCAACGCTGCCGCCAACGGCGTCGCGGACCGCTTCGACGCGCGCCTCGCCTCGCTGGAAGGCGCGGCTGGCGAGCCATATTTCCCTTTGCCGTCCGGTGTCGCCGTCCTGGGCGCGGAGGTCGGCACCTATGACATCGTGCTCGCCAACATCATTGCCCGCGTCATCGCCCAGCTTGCCCCCGCCCTCGTTCGCGCGACACGCCCCGGCGGCACTCTCATCGCCAGCGGCATCATTCTGGAGCGCCGCCACGAAGCCGAGGAGCCGCTGCGCGCCGCCGGCCTCACCGACATCCGCGACTACACCGACGGCGACTGGGTGACGCTCGCCGGCCGGAGGGCCAGCTGATGCCCGCTGGTCGTTTTCTTCTCGCGGACCAGGCGCTCACGCTCGGTCTGGAATTGACCTTACCCGATGACCTGGCCCACCAGGCGCGCGATGTGTTGCGCCTTGCCCCCGGCGACACGCTGCGTCTCCTGGACGGCGCGGGCGGCGAGTATCCCGCCACCATCACGGCGATGGACCGCAAGCGAGTGACGGTCCGCGCTGGCGAGCGGCTGGCGGGCCGCGCCGATCCCGCCGTGCGTATCGTCCTCTGCCAGGGGATGCTGAAAGCCGCGAAATATGAGTGGGTGGTGCAGAAAGGCACCGAGCTTGGCGTTGCGGCGTTCGTCCCGCTGCTCTGCGAGCGCGCGGTGGCTGCCGCTGAGGAGGCCAGCGAGAGCAAACGCCGCCGCTGGGCAAAGATTGCCGCCGAAGCGCTGGAACAGAGCGGTGGCACGCGCCTGCCGGAGCTGGCCGCGCCGCGTCCGTTGATGCACTCGCTGGCCGGCCTGCCACCTGGCGCCATCGCTCTGATCCCCTGGGAGGAAGCCGCCGCCCGTCCCCTGCGCTCCGCGCTTCAGGAGGCCGTCACAAACGCTGGCGACCCCGTCAGCATCGCCGAAGTACGCCTCTTCATCGGCCCCGAAGGCGGCTTCTCGCCTGGCGAAATCGCCCTTGCCGTGCACGCGGGCGCCATCCCCGTCACCCTTGGCCCGCGCATCCTCCGCGCCGAAACCGCCGCCATCGTCGCCGTCACCCTCGCGCTCGATGCCCTGGGCGCGCTCGACGCAGCGCCCGAACGAGATTGAGGATTCTTTCACAGGCAGGCAGCGGTATGGTACGGTCTGGAAAAATGTCATAGCTCAATAGCTTATTAGGTGTGTCAATGATACATGGAGTGACATGTGCGAGACGCGAAGGCAAGAGTTTCCGAAGACGGCGCGGTACGTATCTACACGGTTCGGGAAGCAATTCGCCATACGCAAGAGCTCGTACGCACGTACATTCCAGAGGATCGCTCCCTTGTAGACGAGCTGATCGCGGAGCGCCGCCCCGAGGCCAATCGTGAGTAGTGTGGTGCTGGACGCATCCGCTGTCCTGGCACTGCTTCGCAAGGAGCCCGGGTACGAGCTGGTTGACGACCATGTCGCACGTAGCGCGGTCAACGTCCGCGCGATGAGGGTCATACCGGTTCCGCTTGGGAAGTTATAGAAAGGCCAGCCAAGTCTCGAATTCACCAGGCTTGACGGCTGACTACATGATGTCGTGTCGCTCTGTAGCATTCTTAGTCATATTGAGCATAGAGTCCTCCGGCGCACTTCAGTTCATAGCGAATGATCAGTGATCATCTCGCGGCGGGCAGGATGAGGACTCCCAGCGTGACGCACGCGCAGCCCACGAGGGCGGCCCATGCCCCATACTCGACGGCGCGCAGCGTGAAGTATGGCCAGGTCAGAGCTAAGCCGGTGGGCAGGACGGTTACCACAATGAGTGCGGCCATGAAGCCGCCGATCGCCAGCACGAGCGCCAGCTCCCTCAGAAGTGTCCGCGGCCGACGCCTGCGCACGACGTTGAGCGCCGTGGTGCTGGCGACCAGCGCCACGACGGGGAAGCCGATCCCCAGGGCCACCGAGCCGAACGCGTCCCACCCGCCCGCACTTAGCAGTGTCGAGGGGCCATAGTCTTGCTCCCCAGCTGTGGTGGCTCCGAAGGTGGTAGACAGGCGCAGCCAGGGTGAGAACAGCGCAAGGATGATCAGGGCAGCGCCGATGACGATGAGGACGCATCCAGACGTCCGGCGGACCGGCAAGCATCCACGCATGCGGAAGCCTCCTCGTGGTGAGCTACCCAGCTGCATGTCCTCATTGTAACAGGTGATCGGAGCCGATTCGGCGGCGCATGGATTACGGGGAGATCAGCCTGTAGCAGCATCCGGCGATGCAAAATGACAAGTACCGAGGCGGAAAAGGTATCATTCGCTAGACGCTGGTCGCCAGCCGCTCCTTCACAATCGTCCACACCCGTTCGGCCAGCGTCTCCTCCGGCAGTGTCGCGTCCAGCACTACCCATCGCGTGGACTCCGCCGCCGCCAGCGCCAGATACCCCTGCCGCACGCGCTCATGGAATGCCAGCTTCTCGCGGTCCAGCCGGTTCCACTCCCCACCAGCATCACGTGCGCGCTGCCGCCGCCGCTGCCCCTCCGCCGCCGACAGATCGAAAAGCAGCGTCAGGTCGGGAACCAGGCCACCCGTCGCCAGCGCCTCCGCCCGCGCGATCATCGCCGTGTCCAGCCCGCGCGCCGCTCCCTGGTAGGCTCGCGTCGTGTCGGCGAAGCGGTCGCAGACCACCACCTCACCCGCCGCCAGCCACTCCCGCAGGCGCGCCACATGCTGCGCGCGGTCCGCCGAGAGCAGCAGCACCTCCGTCACCGGCAGCACTTCCTCCGCTGGACCATCTGGCGCGGCCAGCCCGGCCTCCGCCAGCGTCCGCAGGCTCTCCTCCGGATGCAGCAACAGCGCGCGGATCGCCGTGCCCAGCGGCGTTCCGCCCGGCTCGCGTGTCTGCCGCGCGGGATAGCCCGCTGCCCGCAGCCGTTCTACCAGTCGCGTGGCCTGTGTTGTCTTGCCGGCGCCTTCGCCGCCTTCCAGCGTGATGAACATCCCCGTCACACCTTGTGATGCGCGACTCGCACACCCTCCGTGCCGTCCGGTAGGCGTTCGATCTCGATATCACCGAAGAGATTCGGCGCCTCCCGCCGCATCAGCCGCGCCAGCTTCACCGCCAGCCGCCGGATTTCCGGCTCCGCGCCGTCAGAGCCACGTAGCGTCATAATCCACCGCAGCGCGCGGGCGTTGGCCGAGAAGAGCAGCTTCGTCTCCGTCGCGTTGGGCAGCACGCTGCGCGCCGCCTCGCGCGCCATCTTCAGCCGCGGCGTCCGCTTCAGGTCAGGATGCTCCCGCTCTACTTTCGCCGCCAGCCCCGCGACCAACTCCAAGTACGCCGCGTGGGACGCTTCGACGGAGCGCAGCCAGGTCGCGTGCAGCTCCGGATCGCCCGCGATCACCGCCGGCTCCACGAAGTCCGCCGTAGACTCGTCTACGTACCGCTGACTAAGTTGGCTGTTGTGGGTCACTATGCCATTCGCCACGAAATTGTGATGTGGCCCATCCATCTCAATGTCGTACGTCATCTGCTCCCCGGCATAGGTTATGGCTTTGATACGGACCGGGTGCTTAGTAACCTGCCGCACTGTTTGCGCCAATGGTTTTGGTCTGTTGCCTAGCTCAAGCAGGGAGCGACCGAAATATTCCACGTACAGATGTTCCCTGGTATTGACCTTGAGGTGACATAGTCGGCACAATGTCACTATATTGTTTATGTCGAGTGTGAGATCAGGTCGTGCCCACACCGGCAAGACATGATGAACGGTAAGGTGCTTGGACTTATTGCCGCACAATCGGCAGCGATTGGTGTCGCGAGCGAATACTTGTGGCCGAAGACTTTTCAGGCCCTTCCGAATTTGGATCGCGGTTGGGGTTATTCCACCTCGCCATTGCGGATTGTTCGCGCCTAATTTCTGCTGACGAAAGAGTTGCTTCGTCTCTTCGGTATGCCTCCACCCAGGCTTGTATCGCTTGCCCTTGTTCCACGGACTGACACCGCGAGTCCATGAGCCAAGTGGCTTTTGTAAGTGATGCTTTCGGATCCACGCTCGAATGGTATGTGGCGAGACGCCGGCCAAGCGAGCCATGGTTTCCTGATCCAAGTTATTGACGATGTATTGTTCGCGTAGCCAGTCCGGGTCCCTGTATGCAGGCACCCCGTTGACCATGATTTCGGCATCATTGCTTCCATATACGGCCATGCCTTTATCAGTCACTGCAATCCCACCGACAATGTCCTCAAGCGATTGCCAACCGCCCCGAGTGAGAAAGCGATGGTGCTTGGTGCAGGTGATCGTCTTGCCATCTTGTAATTCGATGCGGAAGGCCGACTTAATCCCAGAACAAACTATCTGTCGAACTCGCCCAGTGGTAAATAGGCCAGTCTCTTCATCCAAACAGCGTGGTCGAAGGAGCTTAAGCCGAGAGCGGCCATGGGAAGTCTGTGTCATCTCAAAGAGTTGAGCGATAGTCCGCTTCTTGATGCCGCTGCGCCGAGTGCCCCACATATGGTCGCTATAAATCAACGTGTCACCCGCAAGACAGAAGCCAGTGCCCGCCCTATGCCGCACCAGCTCATGTGTCAGGCTCCGCGAGACGCCAGTAATCAGCAGGTCCCAGACGGCGTGTTCCAGTACACTTCCGTGCCCCTGGTTGATGAGGTTGCCCACGTAGTCTGCGTTCGTCTTGCGAAACTGTTTATCGCCAAATGACAGATAACAGACCCTTCCCGCCAGCTCCACAATGAGCTCTGAGCCGCGCTCCGAGTCCGTCTGCCAGCTCGTCTCGTGATCTTCGAGGAAGCGGCGCACCTCATCGCTGTCCAGCGTCTGGCGGCCGACGACATAGATTTCCGGCTCGGTCACAATGCGCATAGGGTGAGGCTCCTGTAGCGGCGTATCTGAGAAGCGCGGTACGGATGGGCGCTCCCTTACGGCCATGATACCATGCCCGCCGCCGTTCGGGCGCAATCCACCATTTCGGGGCAGCCCATCCCGCTGCCGCGCGCCCGCTTGACCAATCGGCGACCTCTGGGTATACTCGGAACGGTTGTTTCGATCGGCGGTCGCGACCGCCCGGTGAATCCTCTGCCGAGGGAGCGTCGCGACGGCTGCGTGAGGAGGTGCGCCACACATGGCTACGGACGAGATACGCCTTTCAGATCTTGAGGCACTTACCGCACAGGCACGACTGCACTACGAGATCCGCGACTTCTGCTACCAGATCGCCGGTGAGTTTGAAAGCAAATATCAGGCCGTCGCCAGCCAGCTCCAGGGCAAACAGGCCGAAAACTATCAGCAGTGGTGGCAAGCGCTCAAACCCCACCTGCTCAAGCTCGCCAGCCAGCACGAACAGTTCGGGCACAATCTGGAGGTGGCCCACGCCAACTACAAGCCACTCGATCCGCACATCACCCAAACCTTCGTGCGTGGTCAACCCCGGTAGCTCGACTGCTCGCATCCGGGTGTCGCATGGCACCGTCTCGGCTGGAAGGAGTCGCACGTGGACCTGCTCAACATCTTGCCCGACCTGGAGAGCATCGCCAGCAGCATCAACTTCGGGCCGCTCAATGACCTGCTGGCGAAAATCCACGAGATCGTGGACCGGGTCATCCTTTTCATCACGCCGGATGGGCCGGTGCGCGATGGCGGTCAGGCCCTGATTGGGTATGCTGAGCGCTTCGGCGACCTCAAGACACGCCTGGCTAACAGCAAGCCCCAACTTCAGGCGATCTATGGCGGCCCCGCCGCCGACCAATACTACGCCTCCTTTGACCAGTCGCTCCAGATCATGCGGCAGATGCACGATCACCTCAACAACGCCGCAGGCTACCACGGCAAGCTCGCGGAACACTTCCTCGAAGCGTCCATTCAGCAGGGCATGATCGCCGTGCAGGCTGGCATCATGGCCGTGGACCTCGGCTCGCTCATCTTCACTGGCGGACTCGACGCGCCAATCTCCGTACCGGTGGCGGCGGGCGATGCCGTCGCGGCGGGTGGCAGCATGGTCGCGATGGACGCGGCCATGACGGCGGCTGAGACCACGGCGGAGGTGATCGGCGAGAGTGCGGCGGACATGGGCGAGATGGCTTTCGGCCTCGGCGAAGATGGATCGAGCGCCCTGGCCGAGGGCGACTCACTGGCCGGCGATGGCAGCATGCTGAGCGATGCGTCAGGTGAGCCGCCGCCCGGCGATACGCCGCTCGATCCATCGGCCAACGGCGGCGACGGTGGCGGTGGCGGCCCTCCCGGTGACACGCCGCCAGGGGGCGATAATCCCCTCTACAACAATCCCCAGCAATACGCCGATGCCCGCGCCCAGCAGCTTCAGCAGGCGCTGCCGGAGGGCTCGCGGGGCCGTGTGACGATGGGCAGCGGCGTGGTGGAGGACAGCAACGGCGTCCGCCAGGCTATCGTCGGCACCAGCGAGAACGGCGGCTACCTGCGACCGGGCGTCAAAGCGCTGCTCAACCCCGACGACATCGTCGCGGAGGGCACGCTGCACGCCGAGCAGAACATCGTTCAGTACGCGACGGAGAACGGCCTGAAGGTCATCGCCGTCGGCGCCGGGCGCCCGATCTGCGAGATCTGCGAAGAGGTGATCGTCAACGCGGGCGGGCAGGACGCCATCGCCTCGCTCACCCGCAGCGGCTTTATCCCCTTCTGGATGCGTCTGCTGGGTCCATAGTCCATAATAGAAGGAACGGAGAACGACCCCAGGCCGCCGATGAAGACCGCGCAGCCGCGCTCATCACGCCCATCACCGTATACACAGGAGGACCCGCCTTATGGCGAACGCTGTACCAACCACCTTGCGCCTGCTGGATCCCCGGCTGGCGGCCTTGCTCCGCCAGACGACCGACCCCGTCGCGCTGTATGCCTTCGCGGGCGCATGCGCCCGCTACGCGCTGGATGCGACGCGGCTCCACGACGCGACGCTGGACGAGGCCGTGGCCCATACGCGCGCGCGCACCGCCTCCACCGGCGCTGATCAGCTGCGCCAGGCGGTGGAGCGGCTCGTCGCGCGGCTCGATACCGCCGCCTTCGACGCGCAGGACGCCTTCGACGCGGGCAAGGGTCCGCGCGCGGCGTATGAGACCGCGTTCGCCCAGGCGCGGGCGGCGACGGCGGCGCTGCGGTGTCTGGACCCGAACGCGATGGTCGCGGCGGCTGAGGCGTGCTACGAGGCCGTGCATGCGACCAACGACGCCGATGCGCTGGTCAGGCTCGCGGAGCAGACCCTGCGCTAGCGGCCAGCCCTTGCTCATCGCTCACTCGGAGGCCGCCCATGCCTGAGCTTGCCCGCCCCACCTGGGATGATTACTACATCAATATCGCCTGGGTTGTCGCCAGTCGCTCAAACTGCTTGCGCCGCTCGGTGGGCGCGCTGATCGTCATGGAGCGGCGTATCGTCAGCACGGGCTACAACGGCACCCCTTTCGGCGTGACCAACTGCGACGAGGGCGGCTGCCCGCGTTGCGCCTCCGCGACGGTGACGGGGGCGGGCTACGACTGGTGCCTGTGTGTCCACGCCGAGCAGAACGCTATCGCGCTGGCCGCTCGCCAGGGAACCGCCACCGACGGCGCCAGCCTCTACGTTACGCTGCGCCCCTGCTTCGGCTGCCTCAAGGAGGCGGTCCAGGCCGGCCTCCGCGAGATTGTCTACGACCAGCCTTTTGACTATGCCGCCGACCTCGAAGCCGCCTACCAGACGCTGCTCATCGGCTCCGGCCTCACTCTGCGCCAGCACCCCTATAGCCGGACCCACTCTGTCCCGCTCGGCGCCCCACCCGCCGCAGGCCCTGAGCCGCTCCCGCACTCGTAAGGCCCGCCGAGGAAGCGACGGGCATTGCCGATTCTGCCGGAATCTGGAATATCAAATCTCACCCCGCGGGCGCAGCAGGCGGCGCCCCTACATCCGCGCGGCGAGGGCGGGCGCAGCAGGCAGCGCCCCTACGGATATGCGGGGGTGGGGAGCGGCAGAGGGAGGCGGTTGCCGATTCTGCCGGAATACGCAATATGTAGGAGGTGGTGGTTGCCGATTCTGCCGGAATGCGCAAATCGGTTGCCGATTCTCTGCCGGAAGAGGGGATTGCACCACGGAGGGCACGGAGGGACACGGAGGGATACGGTGCAAGCGACGGGCATTGCCGATTCTGCCGGAAATTGAATATTGGTGCGCAGGGATTGCCGATTCTGCCGGAATGCGAAAATTGGCGGACAAGGGTTGCCGATT
>DATGEP010000221.1:0-36871 GCA_035310125.1 Ktedonobacterales bacterium | reverse complement strand
CGAACTCTTCGGGCAGCTCGTCTTGCGGCAGCCCACCACAATCGAAGACCCGCAGCTCGGCCTGCGCATTGGATTGGCGGAAGGTGCGCGCGTGTTCGAGCGGGCTGAACCGAGCATCTTTGCCCCAGCACAACAAGATCGGCTGCCTCAGCAGTGGATAGAGGCTCGCTACTGGTGTGTTCAGTGTGCCGGAGATGAAGCTGGCGGGCGCGTAGCGAGCGCCAGGCTGGTGTGAAAGCGTATAGTAATAATCCACCATATCGTCGCTGACTTCGGCTGGATCGCTGTAAGTCTGTGACCTCAGAAAGTACGAAATACTGGGACGCGAGACGATGAGATTGTAGATGGCCTGGCCCAGCAGCGGTGAACGTAACACGGCACGTCCAATGCGGCGGCCGGGTGTCTCGCGCCCGTCAGCCAGCTCCTCGATGCCGGTTGGCTGAATGAGCACCAGCCGCTCGAAGATGCCGGGGCGCTCGGCGGCGGCGCGAATGGTAAAAGCCGCACCCAGCGAGGACGCGATGATGCGTGCTGGCTGATCTACCCCGCCGACCACTTGCCGTACAAAATCTTCGATCAGCTCTTCATAGAGGACTGGTGTGTAGAGCACCGGCGGATGATCCGAAAGGCCGAAGCCGAGAAGATCGAACGCGTAGACACGGAAACGCTGGGCGAGCAAGTCGAAGACATGGCGGAACTCGTAGGACGATGCGCCCGCGTACACGCCGTGGACGAGCACCAGCGGAGCGCCCTGCCCCTTGACCGTATAGAAGATGTCGCCGAGTGTCCAGGCGTAGCGCCTCTGTTCACCAGTAAGCACGCTGTACGGCTCACCAGCGCTAAGATCCGCCAGCTTATTTGCCAGCGCAAGCGCGCTGACCCCGCCCGCCGCCGCCAGCGCCGCGATCTGCCATCCCGCCAGCCCATTGCGCGATTCCTCTGCCATATGCTCCGGCCTTCTTTCTGCGCGACACGTGTTTGGACATGCTCACGTCCGTAGTATATCAAGCGAAAACTCGGTGAATTCGGCCACAGATATATCACACCGGATAGACGGTCATACGTCTGTTGCACTCACCGCGAGCCAGCATACCGCGTGCCGTTATACTGGTTTCCCGTGATCGGTCACGCGCGCCGTCAAGATGTCCACGGCATGTGGCAATGCCGGCAAAATCACTGCCAGACACTCGCGCACGCCTTTCGGGCTGCCGGGCAGATTGATAATCAGGGTTGCCTCCCGGCACCCAGCAACGGCGCGCGTAAGCATCGCCATCGGCGTGATACGCAGGCTCTCCATGCGCATCGCCTCGACCAAACCCGGCACGAGTCGGTCCACCACTGCCAGCGTCGCCTCCGGTGTGATGTCCGTTGGGCTAACGCCTGTACCTCCAGTCGTGAGCACCAGGTTGAGACGCAGGTCGTCCGCCCAGTGACGCAGCACAGACTCAATGGAGCCGCGGTCGTCGGGTACAATGGCGCGCTCGGCCACGGTTGCCTCTACGGGCGGCGCAGTGATAAGCGCGCGAATCGCTTCACCAGAGGTATCTTCGCGCTCACCCGCGGCGCCTCTGGTGCTGATCGTGAGAATTCCAGCGGTGACCATCACTATCGCTCCTCTTTGCTGGTGCAAAGGTACCCATTGACGACACGTGATTATTACAGCACGCCCGCTAGTTGACGAGATGCACAAGTCAATGATACACTGCCAACGTCCAGTTCTGGACAGTACTCGTATAAGCGCGGGAATACGGCCCGCGTGTCTCTACCAGGCAACCATAAATTGCCCGACTACGAGCTGAAGTGCGTCTAGGGTTCCGTTGCCGGACGTGTCGCCACCCTCCGCTGATATGGTAGCGCGGGGAAGCGTCTGGATTGGCAAGACTGGACCGAGCGATGCAGGTGCATCGGTTCCGCTGTGTTTTCGCGCGGCACTGAGTGCGCTACACCTTGGGGACGAAAAAGCCCGGAAGGTAGGTTCACTCGATTGTGTGCCTGCCGCCGGGCCATTTTGTTTTCATCTCCGCCCAACGGCAATGGTCACGATCAGTAGTCAGCGATTTTCGGTCTGGTGCATTCATTCCATCCTCCTCGTCAGTGATGAAAGCGAGCCTCGCATGGCAACCGTCACCGCCGAAAAAAAGCCCACCATCGGTTTTGAGACGACCGGCATCGAGCGTGTCCCCGAAACCGAACGCGCACACACCCAGCTCTGGGACACGATGTGGCTCTGGTGGTCGGCAAACTCCGTCGTCGCCACCGTTGTTCTCGGCACGATCAACGTCTTCTTCGGGCTCGGATTCTGGGGATCCGTCATCGTCATTCTTATCTTCAACGTTCTGGGTGTGCTGCCCGTTGCCTTCCTGAGCACCCTCGGCCCCAAGACTGGCCTCGCACAGATGCCGCTCGCCCGTTTCTCTTTTGGCCTTCAGGGCGCCCGGCTTCCCGCCATCTTCAATATGCTGGCCTGCATTGGTTGGAGCGCCGTGAACGCCATCATCGGTGCCAGCCTCATCGTGGCGTGGAGCGCGGGTAAGATCCCCGAGTGGGCGGCGCTGCTCTTCCTGGCCGCTGTGACGACGGCAGTCAGCGTCTTCGGCTACTTCATCGTGCATCGGTACGAGCGCTACGCCTGGATACCGATGTTTATCCTCTTCGGCTACCTCTTCTTCGTCGCCGCGCCGCACTTCAACCTGAACGCACCCGCGCCGGCCTTGACGGATGGGCTTGCCATCTTTGCTGGCATCGCCACCTTCGGCGGGGCGGTCTTCGGCTATGCCATCGGCTGGTCGTCCTACGCGGCGGACTACACGCGCCGGCAGCCGGTAGATACCTCGGCGCGGCGCGTCTTCACGTTCGCCTTCTTGGGGGTCGCGCTGCCTTGTATTGTGCTCGAAACCCTCGGCGTGCTGCTGACGACCGCGCCCAATATAGATAGCAGCACCCCTGGATCGCTGCTCGCGAGCAGCCTTGGCAAAGCCTCCCTTGGGAGTCTGGTCATACTACTGCTCGCGTTCAGTACCATCGCCAACAACGTGCCGAACGACTACAGCTTCGCGCTCTCGACACAGGTGCTTGGCCTGCGGATAAAGCGCTGGATTCTGACGATTGTCGGCGCGGTGATCTATGTGGTGCTCGCGTTGTATCTGCAGCGGAACTTCAGCCTGAATCTGGAGAATTTCCTGCTGGTCATCGCGTACTGGCTCGGTGCGTACTGCGCGATTATGATTGTCGAGCACCTGCTGCGCCGGGGCAGATATCCAGTTGAGGACTACGAGACGGCGAGCAAGCTCCCCATCGGTGTCGCCGCCGTCGTCTCGATGGTGGTTGGTCTGGCAGTCGCCGCGCTCGGCGTCAGCCAACAGCTTTTCACCGGTCCCATCGCCAAGCAGCTCAGCGACAGCTTCATGGTGAAGCAGCAGTTTAGCCCTGCCGATATCGGTTTCCCGCTCGCCGTCATCGTAACGGCCATCCTCTATACTATCCTGCGCCCCATCGAGCTGGCTCGCACGCATCGCTAGCAGGCGACCCGCTTCAGGTGGCTTTCGGGGCCGGTTCGTATGAAACGCGGGCCGGCCCCGTGTGCTGCTATGCGCCGGCCGCTCGCCGTCACTTTACAGGTCACGCATCACGCTCTCCTCCAGCATGCTGCTCTGTCGCAAATCAACGACCGCTGCCTGCTGCATAGGCGGTTCTTGTTCTTCATCATTTTCACGAACTATGCTTGATCTCTTCCCTCCGTTGTGAACCGCACCGTCTCCTCATTGCCCTCGCGCAGCAGCCGGCTCTGGCTCGGCGTCGTGCTCGCCACCACGCGGCCATCTTTGATGACGTGCAGCCGCGCGGGCACCAGGCGCAGCGCGCCATGCGGGTCCCCTGCGTCCACCACGATGAGATTCGCTGGCTTGTCCTCCTCGATACCGTAGCGGTCCGTGATATTGAGTGTCTTCGCCGCGTTGGTCGTAATGAGGTCGTACATCGTTGCGATCTCATCGTGGCCGCTCATTTGTGCGAGATGCAGCGCCAGATTTGCCGCCGCCAGCATGTCGCCCCGGCCCAGTGGATACCACGGGTCCATGATGGAATCGTGGCCCAGCGAGACGTTCACGCCCGCATGCAGTAGCTCCTTCACCCGCGCGATGCCGCGCCGCTTTGGGTACGTATCGAAACGCCCTTGCAAGATGCTGTTGTCATAGGGGTTGCAAATCACGTTCATCCGGCCGCGCGCCAGCAGCCCGATCATCTTGAAGGCATAGGCGTTGTCCCACGAGTGCATCGCCGTGCAGTGGCTCACCGTCGTGCGTCCCTGCCAGCCCTGCTCCAGTGTGTCAGCCGCCATCACCTCCGTAAAGCGCGAGTGGGGGTCATCCGTCTCGTCGCAGTGGCAATCCACGTCGCGGTTATACCGGCGCGCCAGCTCGAAGGCGTAATGCACGTCCTCCACGCCCATCTCCCGCGTCCACTCGTAATGGGGGATGCCGCCGACGATGTTGGCGCCCAGCCGCATCGCCTCGTCCATCAGCTCCTTGCCGTTGGGGAACGAGAGGATGCCATCCTGCGGAAATGCGACGAGCTGCAGCTCGCAGATGTCACGCACCTCCTGTTGCACCTCCAGCAGCGCCCGGAGCGCGGTGAGCGTGGGATCGCAGACATCCACATGTGAGCGGATGAAGAGCGTCCCCTGTGCCACCTCCCACTTGATCGCCTCCGTCGCCCGTTGTTTCACATCTTCATGCGAGAGCGTCTGTTTCCGCTCGCTCCAGATCTGGATACCCTCGATCAGCGTGCCGGTCGCGTTGTAGCGCGGCTGGCCGACCGTCAATACGGCGTCCAGATGGACGTGGCTATCCACCAGCGGCGGGGAGACGAGCCGTCCAGCCGCGTCAATCTCGCTGCTCGCGGCCTCCTTGAGAGCAGGTGCGATACGAGCGAACACCCCATTGGCGATGCCAATATCGGCGAGTGAATCGGCACCAGCCAGGCGTGCGTTGCGAATAATCAGGTCCATCGGCATTGGGTGTGTTCTCCTCGTTGTGGGGACTATGCGCTCAGATCCACGCGAAGATCGCCGGGTGCGTGGTGTGGCATCGTAACACAGTGTGCGAGGTGGCGCACGATTAGTGAAACCAACAGACACCACAAAAAGCCAGCCGCCTCGTGCTTCTGAGCGCGAGGCGGCTGGTGCGAGAAAGCGAAACGATAAGGACCGGCCTAATCGAGATAATCCTTCAAGCGGCGACTCCGGCTGGGATGCCGCAGCTTGCGCAGCGCCTTCGCCTCGATCTGGCGGATGCGTTCGCGTGTCACCTTGAACTCTTTGCCCACTTCCTCCAGCGTGCGGCTACGGCCATCGTCGAGACCGAAGCGCAAGCGGAGCACTTCCTGTTCGCGCTGCGTGAGCCCACAGAGCGCGTCCTTTACCTGCTCTTTGAGGAGTTGATGGCTCGCCGCCTCCGCGGGCGCCAGCGCACCGTGATCTTCGATGAAATCGCCCAGGTGGCTGTCGTCCTCTTCGCCAATCGGTGTTTCCAGACTGACCGGCTCCTGACTGATCTTGAGGATCTCACGAACTCGATCCGGGGTGATCTGCATCTCCTCGCCAATCTCCTCAGATGTCGGCTCGCGGCCAAGCTCCTGGAGAAGTCGCCGGCTCGTGCGGATCAAACGGTTGATCGTCTCCACCATGTGAACGGGAATGCGGATGGTACGGGCTTGGTCCGCAATGGCGCGGGTGATGGCCTGCCGGATCCACCAGGTCGCGTAGGTCGAGAACTTATAGCCCTTCGTGTAATCGAACTTTTCGACCGCGCGAATAAGTCCGATATTGCCTTCCTGGATGAGGTCAAGCAAGCTCATGCCGCGACCGATGTACTTCTTTGCCACGCTCACGACCAGACGCAAGTTGGCTTCGGTGAGGGCACGTTGCGCCTCTTCGGCGTCGTAGATGATACGCAGACTTTGCTCGCGGCGGAGTTTCTGCCGCTCGATCTTCCCACGCTCCATCCGCTTTGCCAGCGAGACTTCTTGCGCCGCTGAAAGAAGCGGCACACGGCCGATCTCGCGCAGATACATACGCACCGGGTCGTCGAGACTGCTCTCCAATTCCGCCGTCAGCGCGGTGAAACCCTCACGGAGCTCATCCCACTTGTGACTGCCGGTTGTTTCGAGTGCATCCTCCGGCTCTTCTTCCTCGTCTGCCCAGCGGGCTTTCGAAGGATCCAGCGAGTCTAGCGCCATCGGCTCATCCTGCAACTTCATCAGGTCGCCGAACGTCTCCTCCTCGCCCGCGTCGGGTGCGAAGTCTGGTTCGGTGACGGGCGTGCCGAGCAACACCGACGACAGGAGAGCAAGCGCTCCCGTGCCACCGGATCCGGCTGATCTACGCGCATCTCCCACCAGCATAATATGCCGGTAGTTTACCGTCGCGCTCGCCGCCGTCCGCTCAGTGGGGCGCCGGCTAAATGACAGATCGAAATCCTCGAAGTCAGTTTCCTCCTCCTCGTCATCACCGCTCGCCGGGTTCCCGGCCACCTCACACCACATCCCACTTGGCGGGTCGTCGTACTCGATTTCCCGCTGCACCCGTGCGCCGCGTTCGTGTCTGCCCATTCGCGCTTCCTCCCGGTACGGCGCGACTGCGGAAGCGTAAGACTTCCGCCTCGGCGCATCGGAAGTATCCTCCCGGCACGCCATTCGTCGCACCCGCCCATGGCCGTCAGAATAATAAGTACCCGTGCGGAAGAAACTCGCCCCCATGAGGCCGGCATCTCCCGCGCGTATCTCTGCACACTTCATAGCGACGTGACTTGCGCTAGCCATGAAGTCCAGAGGCGGCGTCAATCGCACGCCGCTGTGACAATAACTGCTGCTTCCGTCTGAGTAACGCCCGTAGGGTCTCGGTATCGCCGGCCTGTTCAGCATCGCGCTGGAGATAGTCGAGCTCTGCCATCTCTTGTTTTAGTCGGGTCTTCTTCAGCCGATAGGCAGAGCTACTGGCAGCCTTGGCGAGTAACGATCCTTCAGGGAGTGTGCCCGATGCGAGCCGGTTGCGGGCGCGCTCGGCTGCCGCCTGGAGAACGGGCGGCAGCTCCGCGAAGAAGCGGGGCATGTCCGGGGAAGGATACGTCTGCATGAGGAGCGCGAATTCGTGGTACAAGGCCCGCGTCTCCGTGCCCGCAAAATCGCCTTCGGCAAGTATACCATAGACCTCTGGCCATACGTCTGGATAATCGAGGAGCAGACCGAGACAAAACTCTTCCCGCTCCTGTTCGGCGAGCAATCGAGCGACTATTCCAGCTACCGCTGGGTCATTCGCCGCGCCGGACGCACTATACGACGGGGCAGGACCATTTCCCCCACTCTCCCGGTACTTTTCTCCCAATCGCTCGACAGCTTCGGGCGAATCCCCATTGCCCGAAGTTTGCTCTCGATCCGCCGAGCGCGTTGTGCCACGTGCCTCGCGATCAACTCGCTTGCGCACCAGCGCAAGGTCGCGTCGTAGGTCCAGCTTATCCAGGCGCACACGCGCCGCCAGCCGCCCTACATATTCGTCCGCGAGCGTCCGGTCACGCACTTCCGCGAGAATGGGGAGCAGCCGTCGTGTGGCCTCCATCTTGCCGTGTGGCGTGGCGAGATCCAACCCCGCTGTCTGCGCCTCGATCAGGTAGTCAATCAATGGTTGTGCTGTCTCCACCGCCCGCTGCCAGCCCGCCGCGTCGCGCCGCACCAGCTCGTCCGGGTCCTCGCCGGCAGGCAAGCGTACTACCGTCATCTCGGCGTCCACCTGCTCCTCAAAGCGTACCAACCCCTTCGGCTCGCCTCTCCGCGTGCGTAGCGTGCCTTCTACCGCGGATGGCACCGGCACCACCACCTTATCGAACGCCTGTTGTGCGACGGTGATGCCCCGCAGCGTCGCGGACTCGCCCGCCGCGTCCGGATCCAGCGCCAGCGCCACGCGCCGCGTCAGCTTCTTGATCTGCCGGATGTGCTTCTCGGTGATGGCGCTCCCGATGCAGGCCACGACGTTACGAAACCCATACTGATGCGGCACCACCACATCCATGTAGCCTTCGACAATCACCACTCGGTTCGCCCGCTTGATGCCGTCGCGCGCCAGATCCAGCCCAAAGAGCGTCGCGCTCTTATCGAAGAGCGGCGTCTGGGGCGTGTTGAGATATTTCGGATGTCCGCCGCCCAGCTCGCGACCGCCGAAAGCAATTGTTTGTCCGCGGATATTTCGGATGGGGAACACTACACGATTGCGGAAGAAGTCGTAGAGGCCGCCGCCCCGATCTGCTTCCCGCTCCCGTGCTAGTCCCGCCTCCACCAGCTCCTTTGGCGTGTAGCTCTGCGCCAGCAGATACCGCGCCAGACGGTCGCCCTCTGGCGCGTAGCCTAGTCGCCAGAGGGCGATGGACTCGTTGCTCACGCCGCGCGAATCGAGATAGCTCCGGGCATACTGCGCTTCGGATGCCTGCAAGAGCTGGTGATGGAACCAGATGGCCGCCGCCTCGTTCAATGCGCGGAGCCGCTTGCGCGCGCTCGTCTCCGCCGATTCCTCATCGCGACCCTCGCCGTACATCGGCCCCGAAAGCTCGACGCCCGCCCGCTCTGCCAGCAGCGCCAGAACGTCTTTGAAGTCCAGCCCCTGCTGCTTCTCGACGAACGTGAATAGATCGCCGCCTTCGCCACAGCCAAAACACTTCCATGTGCCGGATTCTGGGAACACGTAAAAGGAAGGGGTCCGCTCGCCGTGAAACGGGCACAACCCCTTGAAGGCCTTTCCCGACTTCTTCAGCGGGACGACCGCGCCGATTTCGTCAACGATGTCGAGCTTCTGCTTGATACGCTCGATGATGCTACTGGTCTCGGCCACGAATTCCCACCGCTCCCGGCATACTGTAGAACGTGCATCGCGGCTGTCTCGCCGGTCACTTGCCCCCGCCGAACGAGGGCCGGAGCATATTGTTCTATTGTCCGCATTTCGTGTGAAGTATGCGCATGAGAATATTCATATCGTAATGTGCGCTGACTATGTAACGTGCGAAAACCGCGTCAGTCGCTCATCATTTGGTGCCGAAGTCCATTTCGTTACCCGAATTCAACGTGCCTACCACAACTCCTCTACCATCATTCCTGGCCGTGCCTATGTCTTGCGTGTCTTCTGTGATGCACTACTTATCTCCGTCCGTGAGCTTCCATACCTCGACTCCTCCGTACCGAACCCTCGTACCTCACTGCTCGTGGTCGTTGAGCCAGCGTCCGAACGCCATCAGCAGACCAATCGCGCTGACACCGATCAGCATTCCCGTTGTCATCCATGCTGCCCGTTGCATCCACGCGGCCGCCACCGGAGAGAGCGGCGACCTACCCGACGCTGCCGGCAGCTTCACAATCTTCCCTCGTGGTGTCGTCACCTCAAGCGTTTTGTCGTCACGTAGTGCCGTGATAGGCGTAACGCCCGCCGCTTGTTCGGCTTCCGCCAGTAGAATGCCAGCCAGCCGCTCGCAGACCTCTCGTACGTACTGGCGGGCCGTTTCCCGCATTGCGCGTTGTCGCTCTGGCGCGATGGCGCCCGCGTCTACATCCCAAACATATGCAAGGAGCGTGTAGCCCTCTTGCGCCACCAGATCAATCAGCCCGCTGCCGGTGATCGGATCACTCCCCGTGCGCCCACGAAGCTCCAACCGGAGATGTACTGGCCAGCGTGCCGCCACTGCTGTCGCCGTCATCGTGACAAGGCTACCGGCAGGTGTAGCATGCGCCCGTACCTGGAACGATGCCGCGCCATCTGGCAAGAGTGGCCCAAGCTGGATCAGGCGCTCACAGCCTGGCAGCATGCGCGCAAGCTGATCCGCGTTCGTCAGCGCCGCAAAGGCACGCTCAATCGTCCCCGGAAATGAATACGTGCCTTCGATTCGCATGCCTGTCTTCTCCTCACGTCGTGCCACCGCAGCGCACCGCAACCATCTCTATCGGTTTCGATCACCATAACTACACGAGTATAGCGCATGGTACGCCACCTGGCAAAGTCTCCAGATACACCCTATTACGAATCGTCCTGTCCCTTCTCGACACGAGGTAGACCGCGGACCCCACTCGTCGCGCCGCCTCTTCGACGCCATCTCCTCTGTCGTGCGCACTGGCCGCTCCTGGCGCTATCCGCTTGCCAGCTTGCCGCCCTGGCAGGCAGTGTTGTATCGCTTCAGGCTGTTTCGCCTGCAATGCACATGACGCCCGCTCACCCGGCCTTGCAGGGGGACTCTGGGGCGCTTTAGGCGCTCAGTTGCGGCAGCGCGCGCGACCATTCCTCCCACGACTGCCACGTGAACCCAGGCCGATCTTCAACCGGGCTGCCAACGCGTACGCCTCGCCCCGCTCCCGGCAGAGCGGGCTGGGCTCGACTCGGCGCTGTGAGGCCACGCACGAGCGTCAGCGTGTCGGCGGCGTTGCGCCACGGTCCCACCAGGCCCGACGGCAGCGCAGCGACCACATTGCCACCACCCGCGACCACCGCACACAGACGCCTCCCCGGCCAGATCCCAATGTCCTGCCGGTATCCGGCATAGTGTCCGACCTGAAGGCCCTCGACACCGAGCAACGGGGGATAGAGCGTCTGCAGCGTGTCCCATGCGCGCCGGAGCACGGTGGGGTCCACGGGAGCTTCCGCATCGTTTGGTACCTCATCGAACGACGGTCCCCCCAGCCTCATGGGCGTCACGTACCATAAGACGTGCTTGCCATCGTCGTGCGCCGCCAGGAGCAGCCCGAGCGATAGGGCTGCGATACTGGTCGCCGGGAGAGCGTTATGCGGGGCGCGGAGGCAGAGCATGTGTACCACGCGATGCTTGATTCGCTTGAGCTGAGGGGCGGCGCCGTCGAGAATGCGCAGCAGACGCTTGCTCCCACAGCCGGCGGCAATTACCACCGCCCCAGCGCGCAGTTCGACCTCTGTGTCGCTCCCCTCGGGCCGCAGCACGACCGCCTCGACCGGAGCGCGCCCGCGAAAGCCAGTGACCGACCCGCGGACAATGTATTCCTCACGGCCCTGGCTGAGTGCCGTCACAAGCTGCCGCTTGTTGAAGCTGTAGTCGGGCAGCACACGGGCCGCATCCTTGAATGTCGGGGAGAAGCCACCAGGCAGGTGGGCCGCCGGGAGCCTCGCGAACGCTGGACGAGCACGCAGGAGGAGCCCGCGCAGCCCAGACGGAGGCAGCATGGCCCAGTTGCCCGTCAGTGTGACACCGCGGGCGCGTAGATAAGGGTGGACGATCTGCGTCGCCGTTTCCGGGAGCTCCCTGCCTGCCATACCGAAGCCCGTGTTGAGGAAGCCATGCGAGTGGATCGTTTGCCCCGCGCCCAGGTCCCCCTCGGTCACGAGCGCGCACGAATAGCCCGCCGCGATCAGCGTGTCCAGGATAACCAGACCCTGCACACCACCGCCGATTACCACCACATCAACCGCCTGTGTGTCCATGATATCCTCCCTTGCTTGCAGGTGGCGAGGGGAGAGCTGGCGCGCATCAGTGCGCCATCGCCCTCCATCGCACAGTTGTGTTACAGTGTTACGTAACAAAGAGTTTTGTAACACTGTTACGCAAAGGTGTCAAGATGGGGCGTCCAAGAGCGTATGACGAGCGCGTGGCGAGCGCCCTGCTGGCGGCCGCTGAGCGCATCGTCGCTAAGGAGGGGTTGGATGCACTCTCCGTCCGGCGCGTTGCCCACGCGGTAGAGGTCACCACCCGCGCCGTCTATAGTCTGTTCGGTTCGAAGGACGGGCTCGTCGTCGCGCTCGGCGCACAAGCCTTCCATCTGCTCAAGGCAGCGATAGATGTATTGCCCGTCACGAGCGATCCTGCTGGCGACGTGGTTGAGGCGGGCGTCCTGGTCTTTCGCCCCTTCGCGTTAGACCATCCGGCGCTCCTGCGGATCGGTCTGCTGAAGGTAGGGATGGCGCCTGAGCTCGCTTGCCAGTTCCGCGACGCTGCCGACCAGGCCCTGGAGAGCTTGTCGGGCAGAATCGCACGGCTTGCTGGCACTGGCCAGCTTGGTTCGCGAGGAGTGGCTGACGCATTCTGCGCATTCCATGCCTTGTGTGAGGGGTTGGCCGCGCTTGAGTCGCGTGGCGCGATCTCCGCGAGCAAAGCGGAGCGGGTCTGGCGTGACGCGCTAAGCGCGCTCGTTGCGGGATGGCGTGCCACTTGACTTCTCCGCCGAGAACAGGCGCGCACCCGCGGCAAATCGTCCGCGAGGAGAGCACGTCTCTCGTATGGGCCCATCACTCATGTGAACCGCGTCCGCACCCATCTAACCACACTGTCCGCGCGTAACTCGAAATGTGCTGACGGCATCTGAGGAACTTTGTCCGTGTCGGACCGGTGCAATCGCCTCACCCATCATGTACTCTACGAATACAGGAGTCACACTTTGGCCCGCCGCGCCGCGTTGGACATACACCCAGAACACCACGCACACCGCACTGGTCCGCACGGCACTCGCACCAGAACAACCCAACCCCTCCGCGCCGCGACGTGAACCCGCCATTCCGGCAGAATCGGCAATTGGCTCTGGAGGATACCCCGCGCCGTCCCCCCCTGCGTGGGGGCGTCCGGTGGACGCCCGTCTGCCGCATCCCCCAGACGCCCACCACCAAACAACTCGGAATCGCGGCAAAAACGGCAACCGTATCTGACATTCCGGCAAGAACGGCAACCGCCATCGTCCCGCCGATTCGTAAATTCCGGCAGAATCGGCAACCGCATTCCCCCCTCGCCGCGCGGATGGAGGGGCGCTGCCCGCTGCGACCGCCGGGGGTGCGGTTCCTATCTCCGGCAGAGTCGGCAACCGGCTCGAACCGCATAGCCTGGCGTTTGGGACATCCGATTGCCCGCCAGCGGCTACAAACGGGGCGACGGGGCGGTCATGAAAATTCGTATTCCGGCAGAATCGGCAACCGGCGCCACCGGATGAGTCCTCGACCGTCAGCCCGCGATCTTGCCGAATCGTGATTTCCGGCAAAAACGGCAATGCCCGTCGCTTCCTCCATACCGCGCCATTCCCACCGCCGCCAGCTTCCTGATTTCCACCGCGCTACCGCGTAAGTCGCTCCTGAGCCTGGCGAGAGCACCGAGCGCCGCCTCGTTTCAAGGAGCTTCCGGTGGCTCTCTGCTCGCCGAGCAAGAAACGGTTTTCATCTGGCCCCTTGACGCTAACCCTCAGCAGTAGCTACAATGCCCCCCAATCCGGCTTGCACAAGCTGCCCTCATCTGCTTTGAGAGATTAGCACTCATCAATGCGTAAAGAGTTGGTAAAAGGCCGGTCATAGTGTCCGTGGCCAACGTGGATCCGCGGACGCGAGGAGGTGGATTCATTCCTATGCGCACACGACATCGTCTCAGCGCCCTGTTCGTCGGGTTGGGCCTCGGCATGGTGATCTTCACCGGTTGCGGTGCCGTCGGTGGCGGCAATAGCAGCACCGGCGGCGGCGCCGTCTGTATCGGCACCGACTTCCCCATCTCGGGCACCGACGGCAGCGAAGGCATTCCCGCGCAAAACGGCGCGGTCCTCGCTGTCAGCCAGAATCAGAAGCTGCACGGCAACTACACGCTCAGCGTCAAGACTTTCGATGACGCCGTCAACGGCGCTCACAACGCCGTGCAGGGCGCCACGAACGTCACGAAGATGGTGCAGGACAACTGCATCGTCTCTATGGTAGGCCCGTTCAACAGCGGCGTCGCCGGCGCCGAGATCCCCATTGCCACGCAGGCGAACCTCGCCATGATCAGCCCGGCAAACACCAATCCCGGTCTGACTCTCCAGCAGTATGCCCAGACGTACGGCTTTGACTTCGCCAAGATGCACCCCGCCGGCCAGCCGGAAGCCTACTTCCGTATTCCGGCCAACGACGTCGTGCAGGGCAAGGCCGACGCGCAAATCGCCCTTGATGCCGGTGCCAAGACCGCCTATGTCGTAGACGACTCCGAGTCCTACGGCAAGGGCCTCGCCGACTTCTTCACCCAGACCTTCACATCAGGTGGCGGCAGCGCGGTTGGTCGTGACTCCATCACCAGCGCCAATACGACACAGCTCGCCTCGCTCGTCGCGAAGATGAAGGCGACCAACCCCCAAGTCGTCTTCTTCGGTGGTGTCACCTCTGGTGGCGGCGCGGCTCTGCGTCAGGCAATGTCCACTAACGGCATGAGCAGCGTCCCAATGGTCGGTGGCGACGGCATCGCGCAGGATCCCTCCTTCATCCAGATCGCCGGCGCTTCTGCCGAGGGGACAACCGGCACAGTCGCGGCTCCAGACCTCCTGGGCCTGACTGGCAACTCGGCGGCGACAGCGTTCGTCACTGCGTACAAAGCCAAGTTCAATGCTGATCCTATCGCGTACAGCGTCAACTCGTACGATGGCGCCATGATCGAAATCACCGCCATCAATAAGGTCATTGACGCCGGCCAGACGGTCAACCGCCTCAACGTCCTCAAGCAGATCGCCCAAACCGACTATACGGGCATCACCGGACACATCACCTTCGACCAGAACGGTGATAACGCCGGCCAGAAGGTCTTCAGCATCTACACCGTCAAGAGCGGCCAGTGGGTCTTCGTCAAGACGGTGCCAGTCCAGTAGTTCTCGGCACGAGCGAATGATGGAAGCGAGCGGACGAATTGCCACTCCTCTCGCTTCACCATAAGCGCGGGAGCAGGTTATGCCCACAGGCGTGACCTGCTCCCGTTACGAACACGCATCATAGCGGTTGTTACACTTCCACTGTTTCCTTCAAAAAACACCTTCTATGCCTGTACGAGTGTTCGTATACTATGGTTCGTACCTGCCTTATGGGCATCATATGGCATCATATGGCATCATATGAATATCAATCAGAGGGAGTCAGTCTCCTCATAAGGTGTTTTGAGTCGCTTTGATCTACGTTATGCGCCACGTATAGAGGTTCTTGGTGTTGTGAGATACAATGGCATTCAATCGCCTGGCCCTACTCGCCAGGCACCAGCGAATGCGCACCAGCATGGCGCATCCCCACGGCGTCGAGAGAAGAGGGGGAGACATCCTTGGCCATTCCCAACCTATTCCCTATGCACCTTGCCCATGCCTGGGTCCTGCTGGACGCCGGCACCGGCGGCAAACTGCTGGATTTGCCCACGCTCGCCCAGCAGCTCGAAAACGGCATCGCGCTCGGAGCCGTCTACGCTCTGATCGCGCTTGGTTACACGATGGTCTATGGTATCATTGAGCTTATCAACTTCGCGCATGGCGACGTGTTCATGTGGGGATCCTTCGCCGCGTTCGCGCTCGTCGGTATTCTTCGCATTCCCGATCACGTCTATGGTATTGGCCTCGTCGGTACCGTAGCCCTTCTGCTGGTCGTCTGCATGGTCATCAGCGCCCTGCTCAATGTCACGGTCGAGCGCCTGGCATACCGGCCATTACAGAATGCCCCGCGGCTCGCGCTACTGATCTCCGCCATCGGCGCCTCATTCATTCTCGAAGATGCCGCCAAGCTCTGGCGGGGACCTTCCCCTCTGCGATTCCCGGCGATCTTCCCCGATACGTCCATCCAGCTTGGCCCCGTAACAATCCCCACCCTCGACATCTTCATGGTGGTGCTCTCCGTCATCCTTATGGTCGGCCTCGATCGCTTCATCAAGCTCACCCGCGTTGGTCGTGCCATGCGCGCCACCGCCCAAGACCGCGAGGCGGCTTCCCTCATGGGGGTGAATATTGGCAACACCATCTTCATCACCTTCGTTATCGGTGGAGCGCTGGCGGGTGCCGCTGGTCTTATCTACTCAATGAAGGTTCAGCAGGTCTGGTACTTCACCGGCTTTGAGGTCGGACTCAAAGCATTCACCGCCGCCGTCCTTGGCGGTATCGGCGACATTCAAGGCGCCGTCTATGGTGGCTTCCTCATTGGCATCGTCGAAGCCTTCGCCTCGCAGTTCTTCGGCATCGAGTGGGTAGACGCCACCGTGTTCGCGATCCTCGTCTTGGTGCTGGTGCTACGTCCGTCCGGCCTTGTGGGCGTCGCGTCCGCGGATAAGGCCTAGCCCACCAGCTGCTGCCCAGGAGGCATCCACCATGACAACTGTATCTCCATCCGGCATCGCCACTGCCAGCCAGGGCGGCAAGCCCACCCCTTCGCAGGAAGGGATTCTGAGCTGGATGCGCCGCCGCTGGCTCGCGATCGTCGCCTTCGCCGTTGTGCTCGCGTTCCCCTTCTTCGACTTCACCGCGGACGCCATCGTCCATGTACGCGTCCTCTCCGATGCCGGCGTCTTTGTCCTCATGGCGCTCGGCTTGAACATCGTCGTCGGCTATGCCGGCCTGCTGGATCTGGGCTACGTCGCCTTCTTTACTCTTGGAGCCTATGCCTACGCCATCGCCAATTTCGGCAACATCCATCGGGTCGCGGGCGGCCTGGCGTATGTGACGCCCGGCAACCCGCTGCACATCGGCGGCACCGAGATCCACATTGCCGTCTGGCCCATGTTTATTGGTGGCCTGGCTATCGCAGCGCTCTTTGGCATTCTGCTCGGCGCGCCGACGCTCCGGCTGCGTGGCGACTACCTCGCGATCGTGACGTTGGGCTTCGGCGAGATTGTGCCCGTCGTCTTCCACAACAATGATGCGCTGGGCGGCGCGTTCGGCTACACCGGCCTGGATCTGCCCTCCATCGGCGACTTCCATTTCACGTTTCTCGACCCCGTGCCGTTCTACTATCTCATCGTGGCCCTCTGCTTCATCGCGGTTCTCATTGTCCTGTCCATCCGTAATTCGCGGTTCGGGCGCGCCTGGATCGCCATTCGCGAGGATGAGACCGCCGCGGCGGCATCAGGTGTCAATCTCGTGCGCACGAAGCTGCTGGCCTTCTCGATGGGTGCTGCGTTGGGTGGTGTCGCCGGCGTCTTCTTTGCCTCGCACCTTTCCACCGTCACCTATGATCAGTTCGACTTCTCCATCTCCATTCAGGTGCTGTTGATGGTTGTGCTGGGTGGCATGGGCAGCATTCCTGGCGTCATGGTAGGCGCCGTGGTGGTGTACTGGGTGGACTTCTACCTGCTCGGCTCGGTCAACAGCTTCTTCCACGACCACGGGATCATCAAGGACCCCAGTTTCGACCTGGACAATATCCGCAACCTCCTCTACGGTCTCGTGCTCATCATCATGATGATTCTACGACCAGAGGGACTTATTCCGAGCGCGCGCCGCAAGCGCGAGATCCATGAACAGGAGATCCGTCCCGAAGATGGCGCCGTTGATGCCCTCGATGCTCCGCCTGGTCTGGGGATTGTGGGCAATCCTGATGGTGAGCTACATGCGTAAGCGGCATCCGTTTTGATGAGGAGGCAGACTGTGACTCAAGCCATGCCGGCCCCCACTCCAACGGTGGCCGAAACCGCGCAACAGCCCTTGCTGGAGCTGTGGCACCTGGATAAATCGTTTGGTGGCCTCGCCGCCGTCCAGAACGTTGATCTCAAGGTATTTCCTCACGAGATCGTCAGCATCATTGGACCGAACGGCGCCGGAAAGACAACCGTGTTCAATGTCTTGACCGGCCTGTATCGTCCCAACGCGGTGCCCAACTGGTTCAGGACCTTGCAGGAGCGTTTCGCGACGTTGGCACGGCGCGCTCCTGGGTTACTGGCCCTTTGGTTCCTTTGCTGCATCGTCGGAGCGGCGGCGGCGCCGTTTGTGCTGGCAATCTTCAACTTCATCTTCGCGCCCATCGTCAACTTCGAGCAAGCCATCGGGAACACCGCTACCACCGTAATCGTGCTCATTCTCGGTTTCTGGGTTGGCTCGAACGCCTTCTTCAATGCCGTCCAGATACGTGGATACTGGGGTGATGTGGCGCCATACGATCCCGTTGTGCTTGGCTACACCGGCAACATCATCCTGGATGGCCATAGCCTCGTCGGCCTCACTCCCGATCGCGTGCTCAAGCGCGGAGTCGCGCGCACGTTCCAGAACATCCGTCTCTTCAACAATATGACCGTTCTTGAGAACGTGTTGGTCGGCATGAATGCTCGGCTTAAATCCGACCTCGTCTCCTCCATCTTGCGCCTGCCGAATATGCGTCACGAGGAGCAGCGCTCGCGCGAGCGGGCGCTTGAGCTACTCAGCTTCTTCGGGCCCGAAATGGTCGCTCGGCAGGATGAAGTTGTCATCAATCTTTCGTACGCAGAGAAGCGGCGAGTCGAAATCTGCCGGGCGCTGGCCTCCTCGCCGCGCCTGTTGCTTCTGGACGAGCCTACCGCCGGCATGAATGACGCGGAGACCGGCGATGCCGTCAAGTACATCCGCCGCTTGCGCGATGAAATGGGGCTGACGATTTTGCTCATCGAGCATAAGCTCCAGGTGACGATGGGCCTCTCGGATCGTATCGCGGTCCTGGACTATGGAAAGAAGATTGCTGAAGGGGTGCCCGCCGAGATCCAGCGCAATGACCTGGTGATCGAAGCGTACCTGGGACGCAAGGTGGAGGTCTAACACGTGCTCAAACTCGAAGGGGTAGATACGTTCTATGGCCCCAACCATGTCTTGCACAACGTCTCCATCGAGGTAAAGCAAGGCGAGATTGTGACGCTCTTGGGTGCCAACGCCGCCGGAAAGACGACGACGATGAAGACGATCGTGGGATTCGTCAAACCCATTCGCGGTCAAGTCATCTTCGATGGCCAGCGCATTGACAAGGTACAGACCAAAGAGATTGTTTCGCGTGGGCTGGCGCTCGTCCCTGAAGCGCGCCGCGTGTTTCCCCGCATGACGGTCGTCGAGAACCTTCAGATGGGCGCATATGGCCGCAACAATAACGCGGAGATTCAGGCCGATCTTGATCGAGTCTATGGACTCTTTCCGCGTTTGAAAGAGCGCGTCCACCAGCTCGCGGGCACGCTTTCAGGTGGTGAGCAGCAGATGCTGGCAATGGGCCGCGCCCTTATGGCCCGACCACGTCTCGTTTGCATGGACGAGCCTTCGATGGGTCTCTCGCCTATTCTGGTGCAGACGGTCTTCGATACCATTCAGGAGATCCGCAAGCAGGGCGTGACGGTCTTTCTCGTAGAGCAGAACGCCTTTATGGCGCTCAACATCGCCGACCGGGGCTATGTGCTCCAGCAGGGGCGTATCGTCTTGAGCGACACCGCCAAGAACCTGCTGACCAACGACCTCGTGCGCCGCGCCTACCTGGGCGGGTAAGGACGAACAGGTGCGCATCGTCTTCTTTGGCGACAGTCTCACCGAAGGCGTGGATGGGGCATCGTATCTGCGCGTGCTTGAAGAGCGCACGCGGGCCGATGACCGTCTTGCGGGTCTCGAGCTGATCAACGCGGGCACTGGTGGCGATACGATCGTGAACCTGGCGCGGCGCCTTGGGCGGGATGTCGTGCCGCGCCAGCCGGATTGGGTGGTGCTGTTCCTCGGCGTCAACGACTGCACTACCTATCTGCTTCCCCGCTCTCTGCCAACGCTCGCTAACTATCGCTCGCGCCGCTACTTCCGCCGCGACAAGGGTGTGCGGCAGTCAGTCACCCCGGAACGCTTCCGCGACGGGCTGCGCATCGTCGTCGAGGGCATTCGCGCCCGCACTCCGGCGCGGGTGGCGATCTGCACGCCCTCTACGTTTGGTGAGTCGCTCCACTCGCGGAATTGGCGCATGCTGGGCCGGTACGCCGATGTAGCGCGGCTGGTGGCATCTGAGCGCGGCTGTCCGCTGATAGATGTGCGGGCCGCCTTAGAGCGCGAGCTGGCCAGGTTGCCGGAACGCTCGCTCCCGACACGTGTTCGGTCCCGCTTGACGCGCGGCTTGCGGGGAGTAGATATCGAGGAGCTCTCGCGGCGGCGCGGCTTCGCGCTTACCTATGACGGTGTCCATTACAACGAACGGGGTGCCGCGCTGGTGGCTGGCGTCTTCGAGCAGTGGCTGCTGAAGATGATGTCTGTAGAAGCGCCTGTTTCCGCGCCGTGATCGTGTGCGGTTCCATCACAAACAGGAACAGCACGTGGGCTAGCTGCCGTCATCCAGTGAGGCGAGAACGGCGTGAGCCGCGTCTTCCCCACTTTGCATGGCGCCGTTGATGCTGCTGGATTGGGTGAACTCGCCAGCGAGGAAGAGGCCCGCCGTCGGCGTGGGGTTTGGGGGAAGAGACGCGAAGATACCTGGCGGCTGGCGGAACTGCGCGAAGCGGATGCGGTAGGTGCCGATGTGGCGGAGCTTCGCGAGATTCTTGCCAGGGAACCAGGGGGCGATGTCTTCGCGGCAGCGCTCGACGAGAACGTCGTCGCTCATCTCGGGGATACCCGGAACCGTCACCGAGAGGAGATGCTGGTTGGATGGTCCGTAGGCGCGCGAGATGTTGGTCATCTGGACGGCGTTGTTGACGAAGGCGTTGGGGTTGGCGTTGAGCAGCAGCTTGGGGCCGTTGTAGAGACTTTCGGTGGTGGCGAAGTAGATACACGTGCCGGCGACTGGCTCACTGGGCAGGGATTGGCCGGTCAGGCGCTCGGCAGCCGGGGCGTCGGTGGCGATGACAATGGCCTCGCCCTGCATCTCCTCGCCGCCGGTGAGGGTGACACCGACGGCACGGCCATCGGCCTCGACGATGCCCTCCACGCGCGTCTCCAGACGAACGGCGTGCTTCGGCAGCCTGGCCGCGAGCTGCTCGGCGAGCTGGCCCATGCCGAGCTCAGGGATGGCAGTCTGGCCGCTGGCGAGCATTTTCATGGTGAAGTGGAGCATGCGGGCGCTGGTGGAAAGCTCGCGGTCGAGGAAGATGCCGCCGAAGAAAGGGCGGGCGAAGTTGCCGATGAAGCCGTCGTCGTGGAAATGCCGGCGGCGTAGCTCGGCATAGATGGACTTGTCGCCGCCCTTCACGGCTCGTGTAAAGATGGTGTTGAGGGAGCGGCGGCGGGCGTAGCGGCGCAGTCGCAGCGTGCGCAGCTTGTCACCAAAGGGGAGGAGTGGGTTGGCGAGGGTCGGCCCGAGGAGTGAGAAGCGCTGAAATGGGTCGCCGGCTTCGCGCCATTTGCCGTCGCGAATTAAGACGGCGCCAGGCATGAACGGCTTGAGCTTGAGGGCGGCGAAGTCCAGGTGGCGCTGCGCCGCTGGATACGCGGTGAAGAGCACTTGAAAGCCACGATCCAGCAGGAAGCCATCGGCGCTGGCATCCGTGCGCACGCGGCCGCCAATGGCGTCGGACGCTTCGATGATGCGCACGTCGTGGCCGGCGTCCATGAGCACCTTCGCACAGGTCAGCCCGGCCAGCCCCGCTCCGACGATCAAGATCATACACATCCCCCGGTCCGCACTACAGAATGCTCATGAGCCGAAGAGCCGGCTCAGCTTACCCCACTTGCGCGCCCGCTGCCGTAGCGCGATCTCCTCCTCGGCGGCCTGAATACGCGCCGCACCGGCCCGGCGCATGGCTTCGTCTTGCTCAGGACGTGGGAACATCGCGTTGCAGCGCACACAGCGCTCAGCGTCTGGCGCACTCCGCGCGCCGCACCAGGCACAGCTTTTCTGGTCCGTGGCGGGCGCTTCCGCGGTGATATCCGCGCTAACGGTCTGAAGCGGCGCAGTCAGGGCTGCTGGTGGGGACGGTGCTACTTCAGCCTCGGATACGATGGGAGCCGGTGGGGCGAGTGACGCTCCACAAGCCGCACAGATCGTAGCATGGTTATCTACGGGGCTGCCGCAGGCCGGACACAGGGCGGTCGCAGCCGGTTGCTGGAATGAAGTTTCTATTGTGTCCCTCCCTTCGCCGGGATTGTGCCTGCTCTACCAGACCGGATTGATGACCAAGCCAGTGATGAGTTTGGGGTAGAAGTAGGTGGATTTCTGCGGCATGCGGTCACCGGCCCGCGCTACGTCGCGGATTGCGGCGGGCGGTGTCGCGTTGAGGAGTAGCGCCACACATGCGCCGCCGCCTTCCGTGGTAGCGGCAAGCGCCATCGTGGCGTCGCGCGTGTAGCTGACGTGCTCGCCAGCCCGGACCGCGTCATCCGAAATGCCGAGCGCCTGATTTAAGATTAGTTCGTGCAGCACAGCTACGTCCAGCCGCCGCCATGCCGCGGAGGCGTGCGCGTGCGGACCACCCAGCGCCGCCATCGCGGCGCTTCCCGCCGGCAGCAGGCGCAGTAACCAGGTGTCTTGTGAGGTTGCCAGGACGAAGGCGGTCTCATCACGGCCAGCGGAGGTGAGCGCTGAGATGGCGGCGTCCGCGCTGGCGCTCCGCAATGGCTCGACGGAGAAGTAGGGCTTCAGCGCCGCCCGCAGGCCTGCGATGCGTGCGGGGTCGAGGTCGCGCAGGATGCGATGCGTCGGCAGGACGAGCAAGCCGGGATCTTCGATGGCCGAAAGCGCCATGAGCGTGAAATTGGCGGGATCGTCGTAGGGTAGCCCTTTGCGGAGGGCCGCCGTCTCGTCGCGGTAGGTGAGCGCGGTTTCGTAGCGGTGGTGGCCGTCGGCGATGTAGATCTGGCGCTCGCGGAAGAAGGAGAGGACGACGGCGGCAATGTCGGGGTCGCTGATTGCCCAGAGGCGATGCCCCTCGCCAGCTTCGTCGGTCAGGTGGGCATCGGGAGTTTGCTCACGCACACGGTGCAGCGTCCCCGCGAGCTTCTCCTCTGGGTCGTCGTAGAGCGCCATGAGGGGGCTGAGGTTGGCGGCGCAGGCACGTAACAGCTTCAGGCGGTCGTCTTTCGGTTTGCTGAGGGTGCGCTCGTGCGGTAGGATGACGCCGGCTTCCCACGGCTCTAGCCGCACGCGGCCAACCAGGCTGGTGCGGGTATATTCCTGGCCGCCGCTGGCAAACTGTTGCTGGTAGACGTAGAGGGAGGGCGGATCTTGCTGGAACACGCCGTGCAGGCGCCACTCGGCGAAGTCGGCGGCGGCACGGGTGTAGCGGTTGTTCAGGTCGTCGTCGCCCGGCTCGTCGCGCCCCAGCTCCAGCCGGATGATGTTGTGCGGGTCGCGATCATAGTAGCGCGCCTGGGCCTCTGGCGAGATAACGTCGTATGGCGGCGTGACGAGCCGCGCCAGGTCAGGAGGGGATGTGCCGTCTGCACTGGCGTAGCGGATGGCGGGTAGGGGTTTCACGTCGGCCATGACGTCGCTCCTCTATATTCTAGCGTATGTTCCAGCGGTGTGGTCTGGGATGTAGTCGCCCGTAGTATAGCAGCAGAGAGCCGTGGTGTCTCTCGGTCCTATTCCCTAATGATTGTACCGTGAGCGGCGGTTGCCGATTCTGCCGGAATATGGGAACCTCACCCCCTACCCCCCTCTCCCGCGAGGAGAGGGGGAACGCGGTTGCCGATTCTGCCGGAATCTGAGATGGTGGTTGCCGCCGGGCGTCCGGCGGACGCCCCCACGAGGGGTGATCACCGGAGAGGCGGTTGCCGATTCTGCCGGAAGAGGAGATTTCACTACGGAGCGGCACGGAGGAGGAGTGGAGAGAGCGCCGAGCAAGGGAGAGGAATTGCCGATTCTGCCGGAATACGAATTTTCATGGCCGCCCCGTCGCCCCGTTTGTAGCCGCTGGCGGGCAATCGGATGTCCCAAACGCCCGGCTATGCGGTTCGCGCCGGTTGCCGATTCTGCCGGAGATAGGAACCTCACCCACTACCTCCTCTTCGTGGCGCGGCGAGGGGGAATGCGGTTGCCGATTCTGCCGGAATCTGAGAATCGGTTGCCGATTCTGCCGGAATTTACAAATTAGCGGGACGATGGCGGTTGCCGATTCTGCCGCGATAGGTGATGTGGGCCGGTTGACTTGTTCAGGTGCGTGCGCCGGGCGTGGGCCGACGAGGTCTATGGCAAGCAGTGTAGCATGATCACGGGGGATGTGCGACGGTCAGGAACGGGCAATGACGGACGCGAGACATGACGGGCAGGACGTATGGGTGGGCGGGCCAGCCAGCAATGGCGGGAATGATGCGAGAATGCCTTTACAGGACAGAACGCGAGGCATGCCATGCGAACGGCGAGGGATGCTGAGAATGAGGGCGCGGCTGGTCTGATGGGCGGCTTATTGATTACCGGCTCATCCGGCGCGGAGCGTACGACTGTGGAGGCGGCTCGCCTGGAAGATGGTCTGCCGGCGTGGTGGTACAATAGCCGTCTGGCATTCCACGATGTCGTGTGGCGCATGAGAGCGGTTCATATCGGTGGCGGGTACGAAAGGCGCATAGGCAGCATGAGCAACAGAAAAGAAATCACTAGAGCGTATAAAGAGCGCAAGCTCCGTGGCGGTGTGTATACGATCACCAATACGGTGAATGGGAAGTATCTGATTGGGCATGCCGCTAACATGGCGAGTGTGCGAAACCACTTTCAATTCGCGGTGACGACCGGCTCGGCTGTTCATCCGAAACTGCGGGACGATTGGGCAACGCTGGGAGGGCAGGCGTTTCGGCTGGATGTGCTGGAGGAGCTCGAACAGGGGCCTGAACAGAGCCAGGCGGACTTTCTGGATGAGCTGAACACGTTAGAGCAGTTGTGGAGTGCGCACCTGGGCACAGCAACGGTGTCCCACAACTCATCTTATAAATAGGTGGTAAGCTGTATCTCGTAGGAGGATGCGCAGCCCATGGGCCTAACGGACGAGCGGTGAACGGTGTTGGAGTTGCTCATTGGCGAGGCGCCGCTTGCGCCGCCTCGGCTACGCCTCACGAGGTGACCCTCGTCGCGGCCACCTCGACTCTCGTTCTATAGACGACCTGCCTGAGCGCGGGTCGCAGCGTAGTGGAAATTGGACGATGCGCGAAGTTCTGACTATTCTGTTTGCAGCCCTACTCGGGGTAGCGGTCCCGCTGCTCGGCTGTCAGCACCGGCGGAGTTTATGAGATACTTTGGAGTACCCGGTTGATTTTGGGTTCTTTGACCAGATAGAGAGCGACCAGCTTCATACACTGAGCGCGATAGCCGCAAGCAGCGCGCCTGAGCAGCGTTTCATCGCCGCATCAGTTCCCCACCTCCGGGTAGCCACTCTAACCGGTCGCCTCGATTTTCGTTTATACTACACGACAGACACCCCCGGGGGTATGTTGAACCGCCCATTCGCCATGTGGTTCGGCGACTGGAGACGATACGCGTGAGAGACCAAGAGGCCATACACGTCCTGGAAGCAGTTCAGCACCACCCAGTACCCGCGGAATGGACCGTCTTTCATGCCGACGTGAGGTATTCCTTTAAGAGGGGAGCGTTCTGGTTGTTTGTCGCGCTCCTATCCGCTCGTGGCATCTGGATGGTGAGGTATTACTTACAGCAACCGTATTTGAATGACTCAGGAGAGATGAAGCTCGTATTTGTGGTGTTGGCGGCCGTCCTGTTGGGGTGCCTAGCAATGGCTATCTATTGGCTCTGGTCACTGCGTGCGGTGCGCAATCAGGTGCTGGTCATCACGCCGAATGGATTCGCCACCACCTGCCGCCCAGGTCCATGGAATCCGCAACGCTTCACGGTTGCCTTTGACGACCTGTTGAGCCTCACCGCCAGGCGCGCCGTGTCCGATCACCAGAAATGCCTGGAATTGTGCTTTACCACTCCCGTGGTCTCCCTGCCAGACTATTGGTTTATTCCCCCACAGTTTGCCGAACAAGATGCCATTGCCCAGGCAATTGTTGAGGCCTACATGCGTTATCGGCACATTCCCCCGCTTCAGCCAGCTCCCACCAGCGTAGGATAAGCAGAGCAGCGTGTGACTCTCGGTCAGCTCCTCGCTGGGGAGGAGCCAGCCCGCATCCAGATTCAGCAGGATCCGGGCGCGCTTGAGCGTGCCGACGTTGGCTTTGCCCCCCTGCGGATAGACCGACAGACGCTCGTGGTGGATGTATAAGCGTTGGACTGGCCGACGAGGAGGCATGCGGCACTGCCAGGTGTTGGTCCCGTGTACGCGCCTCCACAACATCTCTCTGTCAACAGCGTACTACAAGTCATCTCATAAACTCGTGAACACGTCGCATGGTAGAATGCTTGCAATGCCTGTCTGCTCGACGGGCCACCATGCGCTTTGACGAAACGAGCACGCCCATGGCCGCAGCGCCCGCTCCGATTTCACTGTACGCGACGCGATGGAAGGCGTTCTTGATGACGCTCTTCTTCGCCGGGCTTCTGCTGGGTGATCTGCTCAGTTATTTCGCTTGGCCCACACCCGCCGTCCAGACGCACCCGTGGTTGTATCAGGAACCGACCAAAACGATCTTTTTCATCGTTTGGACGTTGATTTGTGTCCTCATGCTCGCGTTGGGTCTGTATTGGACACTGACCACACGCCCGCTGCTGCAGCTGAGTGCAACGAGCTTGATCTACCGCCCGTTTCCACGCCCCACCCGCACCATTGTCTGGGATAATGTCGAGTGGCTCACCGCCTTCCCCAGCAGGGGGACGAGGCAGAGGAGCCCTGCGAGGATCCTGACCCTGCGGGTCACGTTCAAGCCTCATCACCTCTTCGCTGACCGCGCACCGCAAAAGCTGCAGCTGGATATCAACCTGCAACTGCTCTCGCTCTCTGCCGACGAGGTAACTATTCAGGCGGACCTGGAGTAGAATATCATCGCGATCCGCATGAAGTCCGGATCCCGGAGCATTCGGCGCGTGGTCACGTGCGGCGCGCGGCTACGCCCGCGCCGACGCGGACGGTGTGCGTCGCGCCGGTGCGAGACGCGCACTGGCCCGCAAGTGAACCATGATCCACATCGACTTTGACGCTGCCGACTGCTTGCCTTGCCCGGCCCGGGCACGCTGCACCCGGGCTCACACCGGCACCGGCGCGTGCAGTCTCACCGTGCAGTCTCACCGTGCAGTCTCACCGTGCAGTCACGTGCCGAGTGGGAAGCGCTGGTGACCTGCCGCGCACGGCAGCAGACGCCGGAGTTTGCCGCCCTCTATGCCCAGCGGGCGGGAATCGCGGGCACCCTCTCTCAAGGCGTACGGGTGTTTGGTCTTCGCCAGGCTCGGTATCGCGCGCTGGCCAAAACGCAGCGGCACCACTACGTGGCGACCGCCACGGCCACCGATCTGACCCGCCTGGCTGAATGGCTCAACGACGGATCTCGCGCTGCCACGCGGCGCTCTCATTTCGCTCGAGTAGCCGTTGCCTGATCCTGCAGGATCAGGCAACGATATCGTGTCGCACGACGTGACCGTGCGGTACTGTCCAGGTTTTTGTCGAGATATGCTCTTGCGGAGGGCATGTGCGCGAGGTAGGTTCAATACGCCCCACAGCGTGTGGCTGACACATGTGGCTGACACATGGGCAACACCGTCGTGATGGGGGCACAACACGATGTGAGGGAACACCTGCGAACGGTGAGGCGAGAGCCACCGGCCAGGACGAAGAAAGGATGAGACCATGAGCGCGAGTGAGACTCTGCAGACGGTGATCTCGGCCATCGAGGCCAATGACTTCGCGCGGGCGCGGAGCTACCTGACGGACGACTTTACCTTCGGTGGCGCGGTTCCGCAGCCGATCGGCCCGGACGCCTGGCTGAGCATCCACAAGGCGATCAACGCCGCCATGCCGGACTATTCGTTCAACGCGCGTGGCATCCACGACGAGAACGGCGGCGCCGTCGGGCAGATGCAGATCACGGGCACGCAGACCAACGAGCTCACCCTGCCAGTGCCAGGCATTCCGGCGATCGCGCCGACGGGCAAGCGCGTCTCCCTGCCCACCGAGAACCTCACGGTGACGGCGCGCGGCGACAAGCTCGCCAGCATCAAGGTGAGCGAGGTTCCGGGCGGCGGTCTGCTGGGCGCGCTGGCGCAGTTGGGCGTGACGGTCCCGGGGCAGGTCTAGAGGGCATCTGAATAGGCTCTGGGCTCTGGGCCTGGGCCTGGACCCTGCAGCATACCTGAAGTATATGGCCTATGTCGCGTGGCTACTGTGTCAGCGCTGATTTCCTAGATGCATCCTCCGTGAGGACGCGACCCGCTCCTGGCCTCCTGGGCTCCTGGCTGCCGCTGCAGAGCCAGCCGTTCAGTCTGTCGTGCTGGTCGCGAGCGCCGAGCGAATACGGCTCGGCAGGGTGTCGTAGCGTTACGCATGTGACGGATACGCGATGGAGGACGTCAGATGCGTTGGCTTCCACGCCCCAGGAGGCAGCGGCTTCACCTGCCACGAGAGTGTTGATGGTACCTCCTGGGCATGGGAGTGGCGGCACGTTTGGTATCGAGGCCGCGACGGTGCCGGTGACGCCCAGCAGCCTCGAAGGGCCCTGCCTCGATTTCTTCCCAGGCATGGCCGGTTTTCCCACCGATACGGGGTTCCCCGCTGCGGCTGGCCACGCTACGTTCACGTCCGTGTTCGTAGAGCCCGAAGCACGAGGCTCATTCCCAATCCACGTCAACCAAATCCCCTAGGCAGGCAGTGAAGACCTCCGACCGGCTCCGCCTCCATCCCCGCTGGGGATCCCTACCCGTCCAGGGTGCGGCCGCGCGTCGCACACGTTTGTAGGAGGAAGTGTTATGTCCACTGAATCTGTAGGAGCAAGTGTTATGTCCACAGAAGATGAGGTCCGTCAGACATCGGATCAGTTCTATGCAGCGGTCAATCGCCTGGTCGGCGGCGCTACCGGCACGATGGACGAGGTCTGGGCCCACAGCGCCGACGTCACCGCGATGCACCCGCTGGGCGGGCGACAAGTCGGCTGGGACCAGGTGCGCGCCTCGTGGGAGCAGGTCGCCCAATTAGCCTCGGGCGGGCAGCTCCGCCTGCAGGACCCGCTGCTCCGCGTCGTGGGCGATCTGGCCTACGAAATGGGGACGGAATCGGGGCAGGCGACGCTGGCGGGAGAGTCGGTTCCTTTCGCCCAACGCGTCACTAACATCTATCGCCGCGAGGGCGGGACCTGGAAGCTCGTGCATCACCACACCGACGTCTCACCGGCGATCGCCGCGATGGTCACCCGGTTGCAAGCTGGCAGCATAGGCTAGGCCGGCCAGCCTCGCCGCTGCGGGCCGCCGCCCTCCCTGTCCGAGGGCGGCGGCCAAGCCAGCATCCGCACACGGGGGACAGCCTCCAATCATGAGTTACGCAACGCCGTCAAGGCCAAGGCAAAAACGATGCTGATTGCGTAACGTACCTATTCAGGCGGACCGGGAATAGAGCAAGGCGCCTTTTCTCTGCTCACTCACATGCGATGCCGGTGATATGGCGTCCCATCTGGCCCTGTGGCCGACGACGAGCCGACCAACAACCGACCGAAGGAACGCGCCCTGCCGCCGTCCCAAGTGATGCAGCAGGCAACATACCAGTGATGTGGAAGGCGTGCGCCGCGTGGGCCACTTGGTCACCGGGACGTCGACGCTCGGCTGGCCCGAGTCAGATGCCACCCACTGCCCGAGGGCACCTGGCGACCGCTGACATGCGCCTGGAACTTTCACAGCAGGCGCTCCGGTATCAACCGTGGGTCCGCCTGAATAACGTCAGTTCGGGATAAGAGAACCCTCCTGGTAGGCTTGAGTACAAGGACAACGTGCTCAGCTCCAGGAGGTGACCGTCATGAGTATACTCGACCTGTTCTGCTCGGTAGACGAATTCTGGCAGCAGTTCGCGCCGTGGTGGCAGCAGCACTTGCTGGCCTCGGGCGCCAGACAGCGCCGGCGCCCGACGCGGCTGCATCCCAGCGAGATCATGACGATTGCGATCCTGTTCCAGCAGTCGCACTACCGGACGTTCAAGGCGTTCTACACCGAGCACGTCCAGCAGCATCTGCGTGGCGAGTTTCTGCAGCTGGTCAGCTACACCCGCTTCGTGGAACTGCTGCCGACCGTGCTGGTGCCGCTCATCGTCTACCTGTACCATCAGCTCGGTACCTGTACCGGCATCAGCTTCATTGACTCGACGGCGCTGGCGGTCTGCAAGACTCCGCGCATCCACCAGCACCGCGTCTTCGCCTGCGACGCTGCCCGCGGCAAGACCTCGGTCGGCTGGTTCTATGGCTTCAAGCTGCATTTGGTGGTCGACGACCGCGGCGAACTGCTCGCCTTCTGCCTCACGCCGGGCAATGTGGACGACCGCCGGCCAGTGCCGCGCCTGGTCCGGCGACTGTTCGGCAAGCTCTTCGGCGATCGGGGCTACATCTCGCAGGACTTGGCCGCAGACCTCTTGGTGACGCAGGGCCTCCACCTCATCACCAAGCTGCGCAAGAACATGCACAACCGGCTGGTGGACGTCGGCGACAGGCTGCTCTTGCGCAAACGCGCACTCATCGAGACCATCGTGGACGAGCTCAAGAACGTCTGCCAGATCGAGCACTCGCGCCATCGCAGTCCGCTCAACTTTCTCGTCAACCTGATGGCCGGCCTCATCGCCTACTGCCATCTGCCCAAGAAACCGTCGCTGGATCTCGGCCTGCCGGCCCTACCGGCGGCCGCCTAGCTTATCCCGAACTCACGTTGAATAGTTACCCGACGAGCTAATCGAGCTTATTGGCGCCTATCATCACCTGCACACGCTGCGCACTCCCCAGGGGCTGCGCATTGCGATGACCGATCGGTAGAGAGGTCGAGGCGACCACAACCACGACGCGTTCCCTCAGGAACGGTGACGAAGCAAGATGAGCGCACAGCCCAGGTGGACGAAGCCGAGGTAGTTGAGCGCATGCCGCTCATAGCGTACAACAAGGCGGCGGAAATTGCCCAACCAAGCGAAGAGCCGCTCGACCTTCCAGCGGCGTTTGTAGCGGCGCAGCGGACGGCCATCCTGGGTCTTGGGGCGTGTCCGGCCGCGCCGGTGCGGCGCGATCATCTCAACGCCCAGCTCCAGGAGCGCCTCATCAAGGGGATCGGCGTCGTAGGCGCGGTCGCCGATGAGCCGCTCGGGCAGGTCGTCTACGAAGCGGGAGTCGAGGGTTGCGGCGACGAGAGTGATCTCGTGAGGCGAAGCCGCGGCGGCACAGACGGCGAGAGGAAGACCAAAACGGTCTGCCACTGCCATGAGCTTCGAACCTTTGCCCCGCTTGGTCGTTCCCACACACCCTCCCTTTTTTTCGCCACCACGAAGGTGCCGTCGATGAAGCATTCAGACAGATCCAGCTTGCCGCGCTCCTTGAGGTCCCGGGCGAGGCCTTCCAGCACCCGTTCCAAGGTGCCGTCGCGGACCCAGCGTTGGAAGCGGCGGTGGCAGGTCTGGTACGGCGGATACCGCTCCGGTAGATCGGCCCACTGCGCGCCGGTGCGCAGGATCCAGAGGATGCCGTTGAGCACCTCCCGGCTGCTGCGCCAGGGCCGCCCCCGGCCATCTGCCCGTCGCGGCATGTCGCCGATGAGCGGCTCTAATACCTTCCATTGCTCATCCGTCAGGTCCATGGGCTGCTGCATCCTCCCGTTCGATGCAACATATCACCCATTTATGAGATGACTTGTAGAGACGAATGCGACTGGACGCGATGTGACCGCTCGAACTCCGTTATCCCTTCGTGCGTATGCAGGGCATGGTAAGATATCCTCATCGCTGCTCGCGTGGCGCTCGTATGCTGGTTGCGCCGTCGCGTGCGGTGGATGGCCTACCGAACGGCCATGATCTTGCGGCATGCGCGATGGCGGCGGGCGCGCGAGTGGATGGCGCGCACGTGCATTTGGCGCGGTGGTTTGGCCCCGAATGGGAGGCGGAGAACGTTGGAGAGACGACTACACTATTGCTCGCAGTGCGGCAGCCCGGTGGATGAGCAGGCGAGCGCCTGTAGCACCTGTGGCGCCGCGCTCTCGTTGCCTTCTTTCCCACCGGGGCGCGGGCTGCTGGAAGCGATGCCTGCCACGGATGGAGCGAGCGCCAGTGGCACGGCGGCGGCCGAGGGGGGCGCGGCACAGGGTCCGCTGATGCCGCCGAGTTGGTCATTCTCAACAAGCGGCGATGCTGGTGATGCCGTGCCGCGGGACGGCGCTGTCCCGCCGACGCCGTCCGGTACGCCAGTGGCGCCAGCCGCGCCGGCACAGCAGCCTGCCGCGCCGGTCTACGCCTATCCGTATCCGTATCCGTTCGCCAATCCCAATCCCAATCCCAATCCCAATCCCAATCCCTATGCGGGTGCGGCCGCATACCCGCCTGCTAGCTGGCAACCGGCGGCATATCCGAACGCGTCGCCGCCGTATACTGGCGTGACATCTGCGCCTGGGTATCCGACTTATCCGCAAGGGCTACCGGCGTTTTCCGCGCTCAATCCGCCACCTGGCAGCGCTCAAAATGGCAATCAGCCATATGGCTACGGCGCGTATGGGGCTCCCGCGTTTAGCTATCCGTATACCTATCCGTATGCCTATCCAGTGTATCCGGTGTACTGGAAGCCGCGCCGGGCGCCCGGCGAAACGCACGCGCTTGTCGTCTCGTGGATCGTGACGGTATTCGGCGGCCTCTCGATTCTTTGTGGAATGATTTTTGGGCTGGTGATTGGCCTGTTAGCGGCGGTGCCCACGGGTGAAGGACTGGCGACGCTGGCAGTGTTGGTTGAGCTGACGGTAGCGCCGATCGTGGCCGGTGGCTTCGCGGTGTACTATGGCATTCGCGGCATCTTACGCAAACCGTCGCCGCGTTTCAGCATTCCCAGCCCGCTGTTCTTTCTCGCGCTTACGGTGCTGGTGCTGGGTGCGGGTGTCGTGTTCTGGCATCTCACGCCGGCTCCTGGATCGCCGGGGCTGATTCTACCGCTGGTCTTTCTCGCGGGGATTCTGCCGGCGTTCACGATTCTGGCGTTTACCGCGCGCCGGCTGGGTTTACCCTCCACGCGCCGGCATGTCTGGATGTCGCTATTGTATGGGCTGACGCTTGCGCCGCTGCTCGCGATCATTCTAGAGGTGATCGCCCTGGTTGTGGTTAGCCGGATCAGCGGCGTTGGGTCCGCGTCGTTGGGAGTGCCTAGCAATTCGGCATCCGATCCTCTGCTGCTCATCGTTCTGCTGCTGACGGTTTCGCTGGTGGCGCCGGTTGTAGAGGAAGGCGTGAAGCCGCTGGGCGCGGTGCTGCTGATGCGGCGCCTGCGCACACCGGCCAGCGCATTCCTGTTAGGTATGGCTGCTGGCGTCGGCTTTGATATCTTCGAGACCATCGGGTATATCGGACAGGGGCAGGCGGACTGGATCACCATCGCTATCGAGCGCGTGGGGGGAGGTCTCCTGCATGGCGTGGGCGCGGGAATGGCCACGCTGGGCTGGTACTATCTCATCAATGGCAGGGGTGTTTCGCGTCGCTGGCTGCGCGGCATCGGCTGCATTCTGTATGCCGTCGTGCAGCATGCCATTTTCAATGGCGTCTTTGTCGTGACCCTGATACCCGGCCTGGGAAACTGGCTCTCGCAGTCGTGGTATATCGGCCGGCTGCCCTTCCAGAACGCGGATTTCCTTGACCTGGCGCTCTACGTGCTCATCCTGTGGCTGCTCTACGTCGTGACTGGCCGGCTCGGTCGCGGCGCTCGCCCGCCCGCCACTGTTACGCCACTGCCGGAGGCGAATCCACCAGCGGAGACGATAGATGACGCCGGGTCAGCGGCGGTAGGAAGTGGTGCGCGATAATGTATCCGGCGAATGGCTCATACAATCCCTACAATCCCTACAATCCCTACAACCCGTACAATCCGTACGGCCCCTACAATCCGACAACGGCTTACCCACCACACGCTGCCTACAATCCCTACAGATCGTTCGAGCAGGCGGCAGCCAACGCTGAGCCGGCAGCCGACGCGCGAGCGGCGCGTGGGTTCTGGTCGGGCCGCTTCGGGGTCATTGTTGCCGTTATAGTAGCTGGCGTCACGGTCGCGGCTATCGCAATGGCGGCAGTCGCCGCGCCTTTGCGTGGCGCTCAAGTGGGCGCCACGCCGCCAGCCAGTTTTACGCGGGTGTATGACGCTGTGCTGAGTGACGATGGGAAGTGGGCGGATACGTCGCCCTGCACGTTTACGTCGCAGGGACTTGATGTGACCGGAGGGCTTGGCGGCACCGCGTGTACGTTTCAGCCGAGCGCGGCCGCCGATCTCACGAGCCAGGGTTTCTGGATTGAAGCGACCGTTGCGCCCGCTGCCTCGGTGGCGGGTACGAGTGTGCCACTCATCCTGGTCGGCAACAATGAGCCGATTCTCTTCGATTCGCAGGGCGCTTACTTCATCTATTGCCATGACGACGGTATTGCTTGCGCCCAGGGAACGACTACCGCGTGGCATACGAACGCTTTTGTCGCCAACACGATCTCCGTGAGCTATGATGCTGGTGCGACGACGCTTATGGTCTATGCCAACGGTCAGCTGGTGACCAGCGCACCGTTCACGCAGGGAGGCCAGCCCACGCTGGCACTTGGGGCGGGCGGCGATGGCGAGGCGATATTTACGCATGTGCGTATCTACAGCGCCAGTGGCAGCGCTCGCGCATAGGGGATAGAGGGTGATTGGCCGCTCGCGCGAGCGGCGATGATGGTCTTGTGGACGTAGGGGCGGACACCCGCGTTCCTGCGCGGCGGGCGCGGCAGGCAGCGCCCCTACCCACTCCTTACCCCGATTTGGTATCAGGCGTTCCGGCGCATTTTCGTAAGGGCGTCGAGCGGGGCGGCGACGATGACGTCGTCGTGTGGCTCAACGTGCCCACCATGAGGCGGCAGAACCGCGACGGCGCCGTTGCGCCGAATGCCGGCGACTACGACCGCGTAGCGCTCGGCGATGCTTTCGATGGTGTGTCCCGCGAGCGCGCCGCCGTCGCGCGCGGCTACCGCGCCTACTGAGTAGAGGGTGCCGCCAGAGATGAATGCGTTGCTGACACCGCCAAGGATGGACGCGGCGGCCAGCGTCGGGCTGGCAAGCTCGGAGGTGCTGTATGTGGTATGGATGCCGAAAAGATCCACAAGCTGCCGGGCAAGACTATCGCTGAAGACGCGCAACACGATGTGGACATCGGGACGAATGCGCCGGGCTTCCAGCGCGATCCGCAGGTTGGTGAGGTCGTCGGAGGTGAGGGCGGCGACGACTGACGCTTCTGACAAGCCTGCCGTAAGCAGGATTGCGGCGTCGCGCGCGTCGCCAATCACGGTCTTGACGCCGGTGGATGCGCCGATGCGCCGCGCGAATGATCCGTGCTCGTCGTCGTCGAGATAGACGGTCGTGATATGCGGTGGTGAGGGCATGGCCGAGAGCCAGCCGACCACGCGGTAGCCCACTTTTCCCAGGCCGCAGATGATGATGTGGTCCCGCTGGTTGGCGGGAAGGGTCATTGGCCCCAAGCCGGGGGCGAGCGTGCTGGAATATCCGGCGGCGTAGAGCGCCCGGATGGCGGGCAGCGTGGCGAGAATGCGAAGATGGTCGCCTGTGGCTACGATGCGGGCGCTATCGGCGCGCAGGGCGGCGCCGGAGCGGTCAATATGCAGCACCCGCACGTGAAAGCGCTCCTCGAATTGGCGTACACTTGGGCCGGGCGTCGCGAGCGTGGGCATTGATAGGGTGGTGACGGCAAGTAGCTGAGAATCCAGAGGCACCACGTGCTCGATGTTGCGAACGGCAGCGGCGGCGGCGAAGGTTGGCGCGGCCAACGCGGAGGCACTAAACGCGGAATGCGGTCCGAAGCGGCGTTCCAGGCCACGGTCGAAGTCTTCGTTGAAGGCGCGAAGAATGACGCGAATGTGCGGATTGGCGGCGCGCGCGGCGAGGGCGATCTCGACATCCGCGAGGTCGCCATCTATGCAGGCGACAATGGCGCGGGCATGAAGCAGGCCGGCCTGGCGCAGTGTCTCGATATCGCGTGCGTCGCCGGTGACGACGGGCACCCGCAGCGCCTGCGCACGCGGCACCAGCTCGCCGTTTGGGTTGCGCTCCACGACAACGGCGCGTGTGCCGGATTCGACGAGCCGTGTTGTGAGGCGCAGCCCCATGCGGCCCATGCCACACACGATGACATGATCGCGCAGGACGGCGGCGCGCCCACGTTCGCGTAGCTCCGGCTGGCGCTTGTTGAAGAATGCCCGTGCCGCGCCCAGTATGCTTTGAATGAAGACGAGCGAGAATAGCACATTGAAGACGAAGAGCGCGGTGCCCGTCTGATCGCTGGAGCGAACGGCGGGATTGAGCGTGAGCAGTCCGATGGCGTCTTGCAGCTCCGTGCCAAGACCACGCACGCCGTGCGTGGCGTAGTAGAGGACGTCGGCGACGACGACGAGCACGATCAGCGACAGTGCTACGAGGGATTCGATCAGGAGCGGCAGCCGCCCGTAGAGATTGGCGCGGAGGCGTTGCCACGGGCTATATCGCTGCCGGAGGAGCTTGCCGCGCCGGTCTGGCTCATGCGCGGGGGCGCCAGTGCGTTGCTGAGTGACCACCTGTGCCATAGAGACGTTCTCCCCTCTCTTGTTTTCCCGCCAGGCCATACCATATCAAGCCGCCAGTAGATACGCAAGGGGGTGTTTGTGGAGGGGACGCTGGATCGTGCGCAACGCGAAGGGGCGCCCAGACGGACGCCCCGATGAAATCATTGATGCTGCTGCGTATCTGATACGCGCGGCGCTGGATCGGTGGTTACATATACATGCGGCGGCTGAGGGTGCGCATGCGGTGGGTGACGACGAACGCGCCAGTGATGAGTGTCAGGAGCAGGGCCAGGACGCCCAGCCCGACGACCATGACGACGACGAATGAGATAACCGCAAGCACGGTGAGAACAAACTTGAGGATAGGTAGCGCCAGCAGAATGACGAGGGCGACGACGAGCCACGGTAGCAGTGAGTGATGTCTGCGCTGGCGAATGGGCGGGCTGTAGCGAAAGACGAATGGCGAGAACGTGCCTTCGTGCGGGTTGGGCGCGCCATCGGCGTCCACCCAATGCAGCGGCTCGCGCCCGCCCGTGCGGTAGAACGCGGCCTCGGGATCGTCCGCGCCGGGATATGCGCGGTCG
>DATGEP010000220.1:0-32964 GCA_035310125.1 Ktedonobacterales bacterium | reverse complement strand
CCCAAAGAGGGCGACATCCTCACGCACCGCTTTGCCAGCGAACTGAACGTGACGAGCGTCAAGCTCCAGGTCATCTCCGACACGAACCTGCTGATCGAGCTGCCAGGCGCCACGAACACAAAAGCCGTGGTTCCACTGCTGGCGCAGGGTAATATCGTCTTCCTCGATACCAAGGGCGTCTACGTACCGCCTGGCACACAGCTCGATCCCACCAGTTCGCCCTATTCAGGCATGTTCAAGGGCATGCAAGTGGACCCCACATCGGTGAGTATCCAGATGGATAGGCAAACGGGCCAGCCAGTGGTCACATTCACATTCGCGGGCAGCGCGCGACAGGCATTCGCGCAATACACGGCGGAACACATCGGCAAATATCTCACCATCACGCTCGATGGCGTGGTTATTGAGTCCGCCGTCATCCAGAGTGCGATTGACGGCGCCGCCCAGATCTCTGGGCTTGGCTCGATGACGCAAGCGAAGCAGGTGGTGGCGGCACTGAAGTATGGACCGCTCCCCGTCCGGTTCCAGACGCTCATGGTAGCCACCATAGATCCACGCGGGCAAGTGAGCTGCGCCCAAAGTACTCCGCAACCCAGCGGCACACCCATAAGCACGCCCACGCCGCTGCCCGACGCGCCGACACCTGCTCCAACCTATACGCCCTGGCCGGTTCCAACTCCACTTGGGGCGCCGACACCGACACCCGGCGCCGGACCTGGTCCGAGCGGCACGAACGGATCGCTCCCAGTGGTAGTGATGGTCTGTGGCACGGCGACCGCAGGTCCAACCGCTCCAGCCTCATCCGCTCCAGGCAATCTCGCCACGCCAACCATGCTCCCAACACCATGAGTCGCGGAGCTATCATGCGCGCGTTACCCTGGCCTCCCCTGCGGCATCTATTCATCGTATATTGACGGATAACGGTGTGGCTACGCGATCGGTAGCTGGCGAACCAGGGCGAATCGGAGAAGGCGCGATTCATGGGGATGCGCGGTGGTGGCGCTCCTGTGCGGAGCACAGTGCGGGATACTCAGCCGGAGATCCGCCGTATGCCGGATAGCGCACGGCGGAAGCCGGCGCTGCCCGGCGGCGCGGCATGGCATGCGTCAGCGACCATCCTGGCGCTGCTTGGTCTCGCTGATACTATTGTGACCCAGATCATTTTCAGCGCGTACGCGGTCTCCGGCGTGGGCGCGAGTAAAGTCGCCGCGCCGCCGCAGCTCGTAGCCGTCTCGCTCATAGCGAGCGCGCTGGTGGGGCTGTTGCTCGCGCTCGACCAATGGCGCGACTCACAAAGGCCAGCAGAGAAGCGCCACAATCCCGGCAGCATTTGGAAGCGGCTGCGAGCACATCTTGCCCCGCCGCGTGCCGTGGGCCAGCGCTGGTCGCTCCGGCTGCGTGCGGCTGGCGCGGCGCTCCATACCACTCTGGCGGCGGTGCGGCGCGAGGGCATCCACCTCTCAGTACGCGGCTGGATTGGTATCTGGCTCACGGCGCTGGCGCTAGGTGTCTCGCTGGCGGCGGACATCGGCGCCGTTTCGCCCGCGAGCCGGCCCGCGGCGCAATGGGCCTGGATAGCGAGCGTGGTGCTGCTGATCGCGTCCGCCACCTTCGCGTCCCTCTCGCCGCGCAAGCGAGCAGCGGGGATGCGCTTCCAGAGTCCCCATGCCTCGCGAACGAGGAGTCCTGGGGTAAGGTCCGACGGGATACTCATCGCCATATTGGTAGCGGGGGCGCTGGCGCTGCGGCTGCCACATCTCACTGAGCTGCCCTACGTCATTCACGGGGATGAGGCGTGGTGCGGCCTGGAGGCCCTGCGCTGGCTGAATGGCGGCGTGTCTTCGCTGCTCTCGACGGGCTGGTACGGGCTGCCGGTCGCGGGCTATGGGCTGCCCGCGCTGGTCATGCGCTTCGCGGGCGCGAGCCTCTGGGGGCTGCGGCTCTCATCAGTGCTCGTCGGCACGCTCTCGATTGTCCTACTCTACGCCCTGGCCCGTGAGTTCACGAGCCGGCGCGTGGCGTTCGTGGCGGCGGCGCTGCTCACGGTCTCCCATCTGCACATCGAGTTCAGCCGGACGGGCATCCACTACATCTATGGCATGACCGCTGTGCTGCTGGTGCTCTGGCTGCTGGCGCGGGCGCTGCGCCGGGGCAGCGCGATCTACGCTGTGCTGGCCGCCGCGGCCATGAGCTTCTCGTTACAGGTCTACTTCAGCGCGCGCATCGTCTTCGTCATCGTGCCGCTGTTTCTGCTTGGGCTGGCCCTCCTCCGTCGCACTGGCCCTCCCGCCAAACACGCTGTCCAGGCATGGAAGAGGACCATCGGCTGGCTGGCGCTCGGATTGATCGTCGCCGTCGGGCCGCTGGCAGTCTATTTCTTCCAGGACATAGGGGCGCTCACCGGCCGGTCGGCGGAAGTGCTGATCCTGAATCTGACTCCCTACCGTCAGCATACCTTGCAGGCCCAGTTCGGCACGATGGACCTGCGGGTGATCCTGGGGCGCCAGTTTGCGGCTGTCCCGTTGATTCCGGGTGGCCTGACAGATCAGACCCTGCAATACGGGCCGCGCTTCGCGATGCTGGACCCACTTGTAGCCGCGCTGGTGCTGATTGGTTTCTGGTACGCGGTCTGCACGCTGCGGCGTCCGCTCTCCCTGCTCCTGGTGCTGTGGGTGTTGGGCGTCGTCATCTTCGGCGGCGTCCTCACGATTGATTTGCCTTCATGGCCCCGTCTGCTGGCGATGCTGCCCGCTCTGTGTCTGCTGGCGGCGCTCGCTTTGGAGAGACTACTGAGACTGGTAGCGCATACCGCGAGCAGCGCGGCGCACGTCGCACCCATTGAGCGCCTCCGCTGGCGGGTCGCATGCTGGACGGCACAGCGCCGGTGGGCGATGCCGGCGCCGCTCGCCCGGCGCGGCGGACCGATCATCCGGACGGCGCTCGGCGTGGTGGCGGTCCTGGCCGTAGTTGGCTTCAGTCTGAGCCGGACTTTACAGCACTACTTTGTACAATATCCCCGGAGCGTGAACACGGATGTCTACCGGACACGCTACACCGATCTGGCGTACTACATGGCGCTGCTGCCCGGCTGGACGCACGTCATCCTGTACGATACCGGCGACCTCCTGCTCGACTACTCCACGGTCCGCTTCCTGGCTCCAAGCCTGCGCGGCATAACCGTACGGACGCCCGTGGCGCTCCGTCAGGCGTTGGCGCGGCGCACTGGCCCTGTGCTCATCATCGTGTCCCCAGCGAGCTTGGCAACCCTCCAGCAGGCGCTGGCAAAGTCCGGCGCCCCACTCCCCGGCGTAGTACGTCCCGTCCATAATGATTTCGGCATGACCATCTTCTATACCTATTCGATCCCATGAGCGGACGCTCCGCTGGTCTCCGCCACAATTTCTAAAAGCACATCATGGCCGCGAGCGCCCAGTGCGCTTCCGTGCCTAATGTGACCCGCGCGGCGTGCTATACTGCGCGCGGAGCATGGCACGATACCACATCGCGCTGTGATATGCCACATTTACTGATGTCGTGTTTGACTGCTCACGGTGGCGCGGACATTCCTGTCTGCGCCGGCCGGCAGGAATACCGGCCCCACCAGTTATGAGCCAGCCCCACCAGTTATGAGCGAAAGATCGGAAGGGATGACAGATACCGTCGCGACGCGCACCAGGCGCGCTGCCCGCGCGCTGCACGCATCCCTGCTGCGTACGCCCGCCGCGCTGCTGGTAGCCGGAGCCGGGTGTATGTCGCTGGCGGCTTCCAGCGACATCGCCAACACCTTCGACGCGCCCCGGCGCGGCGGCCCCTGGCCGGCGCTGCTGCTCTTCCTGACGCTCGCGCTCGCCTTCGCCGGTTTCCTGCTCGCTACACATCGCGCCCCGCTCCACATCCTCACCAGGCTTCCACGGGCGACCCGCGCCGCACGGCTCTTCATCTATCCACTGCTCCTCTGGGCGCTGCTGACTTCGTATCAAACCGTGGGCATCCTCGCGCGAGGCACAGTAACCAGCCTCACTACCACACACGTCACCTATGGAAGCGACGATCTCTATTACAACCAGTTCGACGCCATGCTGGTGCTGCGCGGGAAGAATCCCTACAGCGGCGACTGGCTGCGCGCCGCGTCCGCCTACTTCCACACGCTCGCCTATACACCACTGCGACGCGGACGTTTCGCCGATCCACGACACTATCCCACGCGAGCCGAGCTGGACGCCGTCTTCACAGCGTACCTGGCGAATCCACATGCCAACCCGCCAGAGGTGGACCCCGCCACCACGCACAGTTATCCCGCTGGCGCGTTTCTGGTGAATGTGCCATTCGTCTGGGCGGGTATCCCCAGCCTGGCCTTCGAGCAGATCCTGCTGCTGCTGGCGCTGCTCATCGCCGTAATCGCCATAAGCCCGCCGCGCTGGCGGGTCATTGTGGCGCTGCTGCTCTTCGCCACTGCCGACGGCGCCCGCGCCGTGACGGGCGCGGACTTCGAGATCTGGCCGCTGGCGTTGGTAGCCTTCGCCTGGATCACGCGCGACCGCCGCTGGGTTTCGGCGCTACTGCTGGGTGGCGCCTGCGCCATCAAACAAACCGCCTGGATTGCCGCGCCGTTCTATCTGCTGTGGGTCTGGCGCGCGTATGGCCGTTCCGAAGCGATGCGCCGCGGTGTAGTTGCGCTGGGTACATTCCTGGTCATCAACCTGCCCTGGATCGTGATGTCGCCGGGTGCCTGGCTCTCCAGCCTGCTGCTGCCCGTTAGCCTGCCGCTGCTGCCCGACGGCAGTGGTGTCATCGGCCTTTCGCTCACCGGCATTCTGCCGCTCGCGCCCTCCTGGGTCTACGCTCTGCTTGAGCTAGCGGCGCTGGCCGCCGCGCTCCTGTGGTACTGGCGCGCCTGGCCGCGCTATCCCTTCGCCGGCCTGATCCTCCCCCTGGTTCCACTCTTCTTCGCCTGGCGCAGCTCCGAGCGCTACTTCGAGCTGCTGCCGGTGGTGGCAGTGCTGGCCGCTGTCCTCTCCCTCACCGAGCTGCGACACAAACATACCCCGCTGCCGGCCACTCCTCCCGTCCCGCGCGACGCCGGCATCGCGTCCACCGCGTCTCCGTAGAGCATCGCGCCCACACACGCAACGGGCGCGCCACCCCTGAAATGGGATAACGCGCCCGTTTTACTTGCGCTTGCCAGGCGGTGAGCTGTATATGCGCTTGCGCTCATTGAAATCAGGGAAATCAGGAGCATGGCGCGAGATACGGCTGCCGCCTGGGGAATGTGCCACAAACTATGCGCGAGTGAGCGGGATGACGGGAAGCACAGACTTGCCGCCGGAGACGCTCGACAACACGCCCGCCGTCGCCGTGTACCACGCGGCAATCGCGGTCGCGACGCCCAACCAGCCACCAGCTTTGATGATGTTGGCGCCGCCCGTACCCTGCAAGAAACCGATGCCCAGCACGATAAAGGTGATGAACAGCAGCACGAACACAAGCGCCGTCGCGCCGTTGGTGCGGAACGAAGCGAGCATCATGATACCAGTGAATATGCCCCAGGCAATCAGATACCATCCGACCGCGGAACCCGACGGGCCGGTCTTGGATCCGAAGTTGATGCCGAACCCGGGAATGAGGAGCGCGGCGAAGGAGAGCCAGAACGCGCCGTAGGAGCTAAAGGCGGTGGCGCCGAAGGTATTGCCGCTGCGGAACTCCCACATGCCGGCCAGCAGCTGCGCGGTGCCGCCATAGAAAACGGCCAGCCCGACCACGACGAGGATGTCACTTCCGCCGCTGAGAACCCCTGCATTCACGAGACTGAGGACGAATGTAGTGAGCGCGAAGCCGGCGAGGCCGAGTGGACCAGGATTGGCGATCTTGATGTCTGCCACGATGAGAACTCCTCTCTGGGATGGAAAACAACGCAGTTTCCCGCAGGGTCACTGAATGGTCCCGAGATGAGTCGCCACCTCCCCTCCAGAAGAGGTATGGTGACGGGTGCGCCGCCGTCGCTCCGCCGGCGTCCGGCAACCGCGTTGGCCGGATGGCTCGCGCTGGGTGCTCGCGCCTATGTCAATCGAGCAATCGCGGAGGTATCGGCACACCTGTGAGTAAAAAATCGAGTGGGCCGTGATCAGGTGGGCCCTGGAGTGGCCAGCTGTTACACTGGCGGCTCTGTTGGCTCCTCCTCTCCGTACAGGCGATTCAAGCAAGCATGCCTGACGTTCAGAGCATCTATAGAGTGGACCGCGGCGGCTTTCGCAGCTTTCACGCGTGCCGGAGCGGAGTGCAACGCTCAGGAGACTCCGGCGATATGCCCGCGGACCTACGGCCCAGCAACGGGCCGCGCTCCTTCGGCTTCTGAACGGCTGCGCGACAAGCGAGGGGTATAGCTTGCCTGGCACTACGCAAACGATATTGCAGAGGAGTTTAGCACAAAACCGAGGCAAACGGAATACAAGATACGTCGCATCGTGAAATCTCTTATCAGAAGTGTTATCATTCTGCCATAACCGAGCGCACTTACGCGCTGGTCCTCGAACGTGTATCATACCGGCAGTGCCATGGCGCGACCGCCGGGCACCGGTAACGATACGCTCGTTTGCGTAGTGGTCTGGCCTAAAAAAGGGGGCAAGCATGTCGGCTTCTTCCGGGTCCGCTGGGACGCCCACGACAATTGACGCGCTTTTGCAGGAAACGCGACGCTTCCCGCCGCCACCGCAGTTCGCCGCCAATGCCAACGTCCGCGATCCCTCCGTGTACCAGCGCGCCCACGACGACCCAGACGGCTTCTGGTCTGAGGCCGCCAGCCGGCTCGACTGGTACAAACGCTGGGACCGCGTCCTTGAATGGGACGCGCCGTGGGCGAAATGGTTTGTCGGCGGCCAGCTCAATGCTTCCTACAACTGCGTTGATCGCCACAACGCAACCTGGCGCCGCAATAAAGCCGCCATCATCTTCGAAGGCGAGCCAGGCGATACGCGCGTGCTGACCTACCACGACTTGTATCGCGAAGTCAACAAGTTCGCGTCGGTGCTGCTCGATCTGGGCGTCCGCAAGGGCGACGTCGTCGCCTTCTACATGCCGATGATCCCTGAGCTGCCCATAGGTTTGCTCGCTTGCGCTCGCATCGGCGCCCCGCATACCGTCATCTTCGGCGGTTTCAGCGCCGAAGCCCTGCGCGACCGCATCAACGACTCCAAGGCCAAGCTCTGCGTCACCGCCGATGGCGGCTGGCGCCGTGGCAACGTGGTGCCGCTCAAAGACACCACCGATTCCGCCGTCGCCGATGCGTCCACGATTGAGCATGTGCTCGTTATTCAGCGCGTCGGCCCCCAGGCCAAAGAGGTGAGCATGCGGGAAGGCCGCGATGTCTGGTATCACGAAGCCGCCGCCGCCACCTCTCGCAGCTTCGTTGAGCCGGAGCACCTCGACAGCGAGCACCCGCTCTACATCATGTACACCTCTGGCACAACCGGCAAGCCCAAGGGCCAGCAGCACACCACCGCCGGCTACCTCGTCGGCACCTCCCTCAGTCACGACTGGATCTTCGATCTGAAAGAAGATGATGTCTACTGGTGTACCGCCGACATTGGCTGGGTGACAGGCCACAGCTACATCGTCTACGGCCCGCTCGCCAACGGTTCCTCCGTCGTCATGTATGAGGGGTCGCCGGACTACCCCGACAAGGACCGTTTCTGGGCCTTGATCGAAAAGTATGGCGTCACCATCCTGTACACCGCCCCGACCTCCATCCGCACATTCATGCGCTGGGGCGACGAGTATCCCGCCAGGCGCGATCTCTCGTCCTTGCGCCTGTTGGGCACCGTGGGCGAGCCGATCAACCCCGAGGCGTGGATCTGGTATCACGAGCATATCGGCCACGGACGCTGCCCCATCGTGGATACCTGGTGGCAGACCGAGACCGGCATGATTATGATCACTCCGCTGCCTGGCATCGTCGCCACCAAGCCTGGCTCCGCGACGCGCCCCTTCCCTGGCATCGAGGCCGACATTCTCGATGAGGCCGGCGAAAGCGTGCCCAATAACCGCGGCGGCAACCTCGTCATCAGGCGACCCTGGCCCGCCATGTCGCGCACCATCTTCGGCGACCCCGATCGCTACATCGCGACGTACTGGAGCAAGTATCCGGGCATCTACCTCACCGGCGACGGCGCTCGCCGCGACGATGACGGCTACTACTGGCTGCTGGGCCGCGTGGACGACGTGCTCAACGTCTCCGGACACCGCATCGGCACTATGGAGATCGAGAGCGCGCTCGTCAGCCATCCCGCTGTCGCGGAGGCCGCCGTCATCGGCGCCAGCGACCCCATCACCGGGCAGGCGGTCGTCGCCTTCGTCACCCCACGCGGCGGTTTCGCACCCAACGACGCGCTGACGGCGGAGCTGAAAGAGCAGGTAGTCCACAACATCGGCGCGCTGGCACGCCCGAAGAAGATCTACTTCACCACCGAGCTGCCCAAGACCCGCAGCGCCAAGATCATGCGCCGCCTGCTGCGCGACATCGCCGAAGGGCGTGTCCTCGGCGACACAACCACACTGCTTGATCCAACCATCGTCTCGCAGATCAAGGAGCAGTACGAGAGCACCGAAGGGTAATACCGCGTCCAATCAACAGCAAAGCGGGCGCTGGACATCAATCCAGCGCCCGCTTGCCGCAACCGACAGTTTCAGTCTATGAACAGCTCGGATTGGGTATGATCGGCCCTGAGAGCGTGCCAAAGAAGTAGGCCGAAGGGCCGTCATATTGGGCGTCGCCTCCGAACGCATTGCCGTTCGCCATCTGGCCGAATTCCCACACACACTGGCCGCCGACCGACGCCTGCGTCCAGTACGGGTAGAAGTTTCCTGGCGACCCAGGTGGCGGCACGGCGCAGCCGGAGAGTGTGGCTGGGCCGCACGTAGACTCGCTCGCCGCGGCGTCCGTCTCAAATTGCGCCTCGGCGTAGGCGTGCCCGTTCGAGCTTGGCTGCAGCTCCTGGAATGTGGAGGGGAATGTGGTCGGTGACGTGCTGTTCGGCCAGTCGGGCCAGTACGTCGTGCCATCGAAATCCACGTCCCCGTTCTGGAAGAAGCCATCCCAGCAGCCGGTCACCTGATTGGGCGGGGCCACTCCTCCGTGAGTGTCGCCAACAGGGAAGCACGGCGCGTCGGATACCTCGGGGTTCGTCCCACCGTCAGAGCCTTTCTCATATGGCCCCGCACAGGTCTGGAAATAGGTGTCGGTAAAGCCACCAAACGAGAAGGTGGCCGGATCCGAGACGGATGTGCATGGGGTGAAGTGGCCCACTTCGAACTGGGTCAGAATGCCACCCTGCAAGGCAGCCCACGGTACCAGATTCTGCGGCTGAGCTGTGTTGTACTCCGGCTCATAATTGAACGGGACGCCGTGGCAGTTGCCGAGAATCGTGGCCATGAATCCGTTGGCCGCCGACGCCTGCATGAAGCCACTTTGCCCAGTGGTGAGGTCATCTATCCTCACCTCTAATGCTCTCCCGCCGGGAACGCTCGAATCAAAGATGTGCACCTTGAGCTTATCGCCGGGATTCATCAGCAGTGTGTCGGCATTCGGGGTGTTGGTGGCGAGGTTGGCCAGCTGCGGGCTGGGCGGGCCGGCCGGGACCCCATTGGTCTGGATGAACGCGAAGTTCGTCGGCTCGATGCAGTTGAAGTTGCAGTGGTGGAAGCCGAGCGTGCATTCCAGATCGTTGATGTGCAGCGAAGCACACCAGTGGGTGTTGTCGCAGCTAATGTTGTCAACGAAGGGCGCGAAGCCTGGCGGGTAGAACTGCACTTCGAGGAAGGAGCTGCCGCCGCCGCCGACATTGAACGTGGGCGGTTTCCGCGGGGCGTTCGTATCGCTCTCAGGCTTGCAGGCCGTCTGGGGGTAGGAGTACGGGTCGCACAGCGCCATGCCGAACCACGGCGCGATCGAAAGCTCGAACCAATGCGTCACATCCGATCCAGGGGCGCCCACCGTCGGGGCTGCGGCGGGATCGAGCGGCAGTTGTTCGTTCCAGGTCACGTCATTGGCAGAGCCAGGGACATTCGACAGGAACCGGATGCTCGGCTCGTCGTGGCCGACGTAGCGCCCGTTATCGGTGAAGCGAGACGGCACGCCATCGTAGAGCGAGCGCACATCGGTACAGGCCGGGTCGTGCTTGACCGGCTGCTGGATCGGGCTGAGGCCGTTGCAATCGAGCGCACCGAAGGCACCAGGAGCGACGTCGCTGGTGGCGGCTTTGGCGCCAGTAGCGCCAGTGCTGGCCAGTAGCGCTTGCGCAAGCACCACGGCGAGGATGGCGACGAGAACGGCGGCTGTTCGTACGGAGTTTCGAGCGAAGAGATGGGAACCATGCATGCACACACCTCCAAGACCCACATAACTCGCAGAACTCACAGAACGTAAAGAATCCCCTGCCGGCCATGCGCGCGCCTGCGGCAAGAGGCCGGCATTCGGTAGAGCCAAACATCCCACCATGTCTCCCATACGCGGCGGAGTTACGCGATGCACAAACAAGCCGCACGCGGGAGCCGGACGGAGCTTGCTGGCCGGCGGGGATACCAGCTCCACTAGTCGAAACCACACATGCGGCATCCTTTCCGCATATGGAAAGCGGCGTCGCATACTCGCGCTCGCCGCTCATCCTGGGGATGCGCTAGTTTTTCTGCCAGACCATCGCGAAGCTGATGGGGCGGTTTTCATACTGGCGCCATTTTGGCTTCTTCGCCAGATATTCCTCATCAACCAGCCCTTCGTACATCTCGCGCAGCGTCCAGCCCGCCGCGAGTGCGACCCGCACGTGGTCGCTCATGAGATGTACGTACGTTTCAATCGTGACTGGCTCCCCCGACGTGCTATTGTAGTGGGTCGGCACGCCGTTCAGTATGAAAAAGGGATGGTAGCCCGCGAGGACGAAGTACCCGTGTGCGCAGGCGATCCTGGCCGCCTCCTGATAGAGCGGGCGTACTTCAGGGAGATGCTCGTCCGCCAGGCTCACTGTCACCAGATCATACGCCCCCGCAGGGAGCGGCGTATCACGAATGTCCGCCAGCACGAGCTGCCGGTAGACGCCCTTGCCCCGCGCGCTCTCCAGCATCTCCGCCGTCAGGTCTACGCCATCGAGCTCGGCGACGCCCTGCTGCTTGAGCCAGACCCCAACGCGACCCGTTCCACATGCCAGATCCGCTCCCAGCCGCACACGATCCCAGGCAACCGACTGGATTCGCGCCAGCAAGCGCAAGTCCATCGCATCCAATACGATATCCTCGTAGGTGGCTGCCCACTCCCCATAGCCTTCCCGCACGGAGCGGATGGGGTACTTGCGCGCATCGAACTGTGAAAAATCCATAGCCCTCTCTCCTCCTGCCGTCACCTCCCCTCATTCTATCACGGTGTCCTTGCCGGCCTTTCACGCTACTTCTCAGTCCCGTTCGGCTGTGGAAGTGGCGCGGGCATTCCTGCCCGCGGGCCGACAAGAATGTCGGCCCCACCTGCCTCTAAGACCTGATTGGACTGACTGCTACACGGCAATGCTGGACTCGACCGCGGCGGCCAGCGTTTCCATCGCGCGGGCCACCAGCGACTGATCTACCACCGTGCCGGCAACAGTCAACGCCTGGATGAGCACGCCCAGCACCGGCTCCGACTGGCTGCGCATCGGTCGCACGAGCGGCGAGGCTTCGCGGACGCGCGCGACGATGGCGTCTTCGAGCACGGTGGTCGGGTGTCGAAACACTCCGCCAGCGAGCACCAGCGCAAACGCGGTTCCTTCCAGCCCCACCTTCCGCGCCGCCGCGATCGCGATGCTGCCCAGCGCGGCGCCATGCTCCCGCACGACGCGCAACGCCAACGCGTCGCCGGCATCCGCTTCATCCAGCAAGATCGGTGTCAGACGATCCACATCAGCGGGTGCGGGATGCAGGCGGTTGTGGAACAGATGCAACACGTCTTCGACCGTCTCCACACCAAAGAAGTCCAGCACGCGCGGTGTCAGCGAGGTGGCTGGCTCGATACCCAGCGCGGACCGATAGACGGCGAAGAGCAATTTCTGGCTGAGGTGCGCGCTGCCATGAACCTCGTCCTGCCAGAAGCTACTGTGCCAGACACGCCCGCCCGCCGAGCGCGCGCCCGTCGCGGCGCCCGTGCCGCAGACCACGGAGACGCCAGTGGCATCGGGTGACGCGGCATACAGCACTCCCAGCGCGTCATTCTGGGCAATGACTTGACGCCCATAGCCGCGCTCCGTGATGGCATCATGCCAGAATGCCAGGTCTTCCGGCCAGTCGGCGCCAGCCATATTGAAGATACTGACAGCCAGATCCGCGGGCGCGACGGACGCCGCGCGCAGGGCATCGAGCACCGTGTGCTCTGCATTCGCCAGCGCCGCCGCGGCCGGGTCAAGCGCATCTTCGCCGGCTTCGGCGTTGTAGATATCGCTGCACCCGCCGCGTGCCACGCTCAGAATGGTGCCGTCAAGCGCGGCAACGAGCGCCAGCGTCTTCGTATTGCCGCCGTCAACAGCCAAAACACACCGCATACTCTGCATCTCCACGTCATTGGTACATCGAGCGGGCACTTAATGCAGCAGGCGCTGCGGCAACAGCGCCTGCTGCGCCGCCGCCATCTCATCGTAGATCGCTTCAGCCTTCGACAGCGACATCACCAACGGATGGCTCGCCAGCGCGCGCACCGCGTCGCCACGGCTCCCACTCCATGCCGCCTCCGCCGTCAGCGTCTGATACTCGCCGAGCATCTTCACCAGTCCCGCCACGTGGCGCGGCAGATGGCCCATTGCCAGCGGCGCGACGCCGGTGCGATCCACATACCCAACCGTCTCGACCACCAGATCATCGGGAAAGTCCGCGATGGAGCCGCGATTGGGCACGTTGACATACCACAGCTCCTTGCGGTCGTTGTAGATCGCGTCCATCACGTCGAGGCCCAATTCAAGCTCATTGATGCCCCCGCGCGAGCGCGCGGGATCAAGCCGTGGCTCGTCGCGTGCGGCTTGCTCGCGATAGTGCGCCCAGTAATCTGGAACGCTGGCCATAATATCCTGCGCGCGGGTGGTGGGCTTCGCCTGCGCCTCGGCCAGAATCTCATCTTTGTAATAGTAGTACTGGAAGTAGGAGCTGGGCAGCGACCCCATGGAACAGGCAAGCTCCAACAGACGCATCTCTTCAGGCGGGGTTCCCGGCTCCAAGCGCAGGCGCTCATACCCCTCGCGCAGCAGCGGCATCAGATCCTGCCCATCGTAGAGATGTCGCACCGACCACGAGCCATGATTGAGCCCAATCGAGATGGCGTCCAGCCGGTCGGGGTCCAGCCCGACCAGCGCCACATAGTCGCGATTGGAGACGATGGGGCCTTCGCAGAGCGACACCGTCGGAATAGCGGTATGGTGCGTGACGGCTTCCGAGACGATGTTGACGGGATTTGTGTAGTTGAAGAGCCGCGCGCGCGGGCACACCGCCTCCATATCCTCGATGATGCCCCGCATGATAGCGATGGAGCGCAGCGCCATGAAAAAGCCACCCGGCCCCTGTGTCTCCTGCCCGATGACACCATGCTTCAGCGGGATGCTCTCATCTAGATAGCGCGCCTCGAAGCCGCCGGGCCGGTAACTGGTGAGCACGGCATCGCACTCGCGCAGGCCGTCGCGCCGGTTTGTCGTCGTCGTGATCGTCAGATCGAGATGCCGCGCCCGCGCCATCTTGCGCGCGATGGTCGCCACGACCTCCAGGTGGTCCGCATCGAGATCAATCAGCACCACTTCCGAGCCATTGAAGTTCTCGCCCTGCTCGATGAGCGAGGCCATCGTCCCGGCGGCGCGAGTGCTCCCGCCACCGATATATGCCAGCTTAATGCGCGCCATGAAAGCGAATGCTCCGTTCTAGGACCCCTTCGCGGGCGAACCCGCGCCTGGGTGTGTCGTGGCGGCGGTGCTCCCCGTGTCACCCTCGCCGTAGAGAAAACAATTGGTCCAGTGGCCGGCCCCCAGATCCGTCCGCCCTGGGAAGCGCTCGCGACAGACGGGCATAGCGTGCGGGCAGCGCGGATGGAACCGGCAGCCACTAGGGGGAGAGATGAGGCTGGGAATCTCGCCGCGCGCCTGAAGGGGCGCATTCACCGGGCGGTCGGGATCGGGCGCGGCGGCGATCAGCAGCTGTGTGTAGGGATGCTTCGGGTGCTGAATGACCTCATCACTTGGACCGCCCTCCACCATCTGCCCGGCGTACATGACCAGCGTATCCTCGGCAAAGTAGCGGGCGCTGGCGATGTCATGCGTGATAAAGAGGATGGCCTGCCGCTCCTGGTCTTTCAGGCGCAGTAGCAGATTGAGCACATCCAGCCGGATCGAGACATCCAGCATCGAAACCGGCTCGTCGGCCAGCAGCACCGCCGGTCGCACCGCCAGCGCCCGCGCAATGGCAACGCGCTGCCGCTGCCCACCGCTGAGCTGATGAGGATACTTCCCGATGAATTGCTCGGCGGGACTCAGATTCACCCTGCTCAGCAGCCCCAACACCTGCTCCGTCTCCTGTGCGCGACTGTGGGCGTGCCCATGCACGCGCAGCGGCCGGCTGAGATGGTAGCGCACGTCATGCACGGGATTCAGCGACGAGAACGGGTCTTGAAAAATGACCTGCACATAGCGGCGATACGCCAGCAGCGCGGCGCGATTGTACCCCTTGACCGGCTTGCCCCGAAACAGGATGCTCCCCGCTGTCGGCTCATAGAGCCTGGCCAGCAGACGGGCAACTGTCGTCTTCCCACTGCCGCTCTCGCCGACCAGCGCCAGCGCTCGCCCCGGAAACAGCGCCAGCGAAGCGTCTTCCACGGCATGCACAGCCTGGGGAGCTCCACCGATGCGAAGCTGCCGCACGGGGAAATGCTTGCGCAGATGCACCGCCTCCAGCACCGGGTCAGTCGGCGAGATAGACGGCGAGAGGACGCTCGTGGACGCCGCCGCATCCGCGCCGCGCCGTAGAGGCTCGATGCTCATAGGCTTCTCCCCGCTCCTTGCTCCGCATACACCGCTTCGTAACGAGCGGCAAACTCCTGCGCGGTCGGCGGCTCCGCTGATGTATAGCGGGGATCGTAGAGATGACAGGCGACCAGTTGGCCGGCATCCTGGAGCGCCGCCGCGCGCAGCAGCGGCAGATCAGTCCGGCACGCCGCGAACGCCAGCGGACAGCGCGGATGAAACGAACAGCCGCGTGGGATGTTGCGCAGATCAGGCGGCGAGCCGGGAATCCCCGTCATGCGCCGGCGCGGACCATACAGCGTCGGAAACGAGTTCAGCATCCCATAGCTATAGGGATGGCGAGGGTGCTGTTTCAGCTCTTCGCGCGTGGCGACCTCCACCACGCGCCCGGCGTACATGATCGCCACTTTATCCGCGATCTCGAGCAAGAGCGAGAGGTCGTGTGTGATGAAAATCACCGAAAACTCCAGCTCGTTGCGGAGCGCGATGATCTCCATCAGGATTTCGCGCTGCACGACGACATCCAGCGCCGTCGTCGGCTCATCCATAATGATGACCTCAGGACCCAGCGCCAGGGCAATGGCGATAATGGCGCGTTGGCGCATGCCCCCGCTCAGCTCATGCGGATAACTGCGCAGACGGTCAGGCGCGATGCCGACCCGCCGCAACAGCTCGACAGCGCGCGCCTGCCGCTGGCGCCGGTTCAGCTTGGGCTGGTGTGTCCGGATGACATCCGTGATCTGCGCGCCGATATCAATCACCGGGTTGAGCGCGTTCATGGCGCTCTGAAAAACGATGGCAAGCTCTTTCCAGCGCAGGGAGCGCAAATGTCCCGGCGTGAGCTTCAGCACGTCCACCGGCTCCGCGGTGGGTGGCGTCGCGCCGGTAGCAGTAAGCTCCGCATGCCGCGATGCCTTGGGATAATACAGCACCTCACCGCCGGTGATCTCCGCTGGCGGCTTGAGCAGGCGCGTAATAGCGTACCCCAGCGTAGACTTCCCGCTGCCGCTTTCGCCCGCCAACCCCAATATCTGCCCGCGTTCCAGCGTCACACTGACATCGGTCAATGCATGCACCGTCCCATTTTCGGCGCGGTAATCCACGCTGACATGCCTGACCTCCAGCAGAGGACGCGCAGCGCCCTGGAACACCCCATCGCTCATGACACTACCGCCTTCTTCGTCTTGCGCGCCCGCTCAGTCTTGAGGGTGCGCAGACGGGGATTCGCGATCTCATCAATACCGAAGTTGACAAACGCTAACCCGGCTCCCAGAATCGCAATGCACAAACCAGGCGGCACGAACCACCACCAATACCCCAACGCCAGCGCGTCCTGGTTGCCGGCCCAATAGAGCATCGTGCCCCAGCTCACACTGCCCAGGTCTCCCAGACCGAGGAATTCCAGACCAGCCTCCGCCAGAATGACATAGATGATTGTGCCCAAAAGCTGCGCGACAACGACGCCGACCTCGCTGGGAAAGATTTCAAAAAAGATGATGCGCCATGCTGGCTCCCCGGTTGATTTGGCCGCCGTGACAAACTCGCGATTGCGCATCGAGAGCGTCTGCGCCCGTAGCACCCTGGCCCCCCACGACCAGCCGGTAATCGTCAAAACGAAGCCAATCGTCAGCGGCCCCTTGTAGGGGAGAAACGACGCCATGACAATCGCCAGCGGCAAGGCAGGGAGCACCAGAAAAACATTGGAGAGCATGGAGAGAACTTCATCTATCCAGCCACCAAAATAGCCCGAAACCAGGCCCACAACCACCGAGATGATCGTCGCGATGATCCCCGTGATAAAGCCCAGCGCCACCGAGGCGCGCGCGCCAACGATGACCTGTGCCAGCACATCCTGCCCATAGCTGGTGGTCCCCAGCGGATGCGCTCCCGATGGGTTGACACTGATGTCCGGCCCAAACGCGTTGGCATCAACTCTCACCAGCAGCGGGCTAAACAGCGCGAGCAGCACGAAGAAGCCCACGATCATCAGGCCGAACGTCACTTTGCCGTTCGCCGTCGCCGCACGCCAGAGTCCGCGCAGGCGCGTGCCGAGCGGCCGCTCGCTCCCCGCCTCCTGGTTCTCGGCGTCTACCGGCACGGATGAAACGCTCATTGGTGCCTACCCCCTCTCGTTGCGCACGCGCGGGTCGAGGATGACATAGATCAGATCGGCGAGGAAGTTGGCTACCAGCACCGCCACGGTGATGATCAGGAACAGGCCCTGAATGACGGGATAGTCTTTGTTCTCGACACCCTGCACGAGCGCGTAGCCGATGCCGGGATAGTTGAAGACAATCTCAGTGAGGAGCGAGCCGCTGACCACAAAGCCGAGCGACAGCGCAAAGCTCGTGATGTTCGGCAAAATCGCGTTACGAGCGGCGTAGGTCATCATCACACGCCAGCGAGTCAGCCCCTTCGCCTCAGCCATCAGCACATAGTCCTCGGAGAGCGTCGTTATCATCGTGTTGCGCATGGTGATCATCCAGCCGGCAATCGAGCCGACGACGATGGTGAATGCCGGCAGGATGGCATATTGGGCGGCGGACACGAGAAAACCGAGATCGAGACCGGGCGTATACGAATAGATATCGTACCCGCCAATCGAAGGCAGCCAGCCCCACGAGTAACCAAGCACAAAAACCAGTGCGAGCGCGAACCAGAAGTACGGAATGGCGGAAATGAACGTGAACGCGGGCATGAGAATCGTATCGGCCTTCGAGCCGCGCCACCAGGCGACCGCCACCCCCAGAATGGTGCCAATCACAAAACTGATGACGAGTGAGATGCCGACCAGCACGATGGTCCAGGGCAGATCGCGAGCAATGACGTTCGTCACCGGCTCGGCGTTCGCGAACGAGGTGCCAAGGTTGCCGTGCAGCATATTCCCGAGATACTGCACATACTGCGAGAAGAGCGTGTCTTTGACGCCGCCGTACTGGATTTCCAGCGCGTGGAGCGCCGCGGGCGAGATCCGGCCATGCATTCGGGCGAGAAGCGCCGCCGCGGGATCCCCAGGTGATAGGCGCGGGATGAAGAAGTTCAGAGTCACCGAGGCCCAAAGCGCGATGACATAGAAGCCAACGCGCTGGATCAGGTGGCGCATGCTCGCCCTCCTCCAGAGAAGCGTCTTTCGATCAGCACCATTCCGGCAGGGAAAGAAGGGCGGATCCTCCGTGGTCGCCGTGGCGCGGGCTACGCAAAGCCCGCCCCAGGATGCGCACGGCGATACGCCCCCCTCTCATACCCTAACGGCCGTTATTGGTGCAGGTTCAAGAGCACGATTTCGTCATCCGGGTAGGTGTAGGGTGACGGCTCCGCGTAGAAGTTCCCCTGGTCGGGCCAGCCGACATATTTCAGGGTATTGTATTCGTACCAGTACGGCTCGTTCACCAGGAAGATCACGGGCAATTGCTCGACCACAATCTTCTCAAGGCCGTACATGGCCTGTTGCTGTTGGCCCAGGTCGGAGGTGCTGTTGTACTGGGTCAGCAAGGCATCCGACGCGGGATCATTCCAGCGCTCGAAGTTCGACGGAGCCGACTGACCAATGGGTGCGGTTTGGCCGCTGCCCAGCACCTCGTTGTAGATGTAGTAGGGGGTCGGCCCAGGTGTCTCGTACCAGATGGCCATGTCGAAGTTCCCGTTCTGGATGTCCTGCTGAACCGTGCTCGGGTCGTTATCGGTAATGTTGAGCTTGATGCCGACCTGCTTGAGATTATCAGCGATGATCTGGTAATCGGTGTCCCAGTCGGTGTAGCCCGTCACGCCTGCCATATTGATGGACAGCTTTTTGCCGTTGGGACCGACCAGGATGCCGTCCGATCCCGCTTTGTATCCAGCGCTCGCCAGGATCTGTGATGCCTGGCTCGTATCCATCGTGAGTGTCGAGTTGGCGTAGGTTGGATCGAGGAACTGTTTGTTCGCCGGCAAGATCAAGCCGGTGGGGTGTGCGATTGGATCGTAGCCGCTCTCACCGATGGTCGAAATCTTCTGGCGGTCAATCGCGAGATTGATCGCCTGACGGACAGCGAGCTGATCGAAGGGCGCCTTCTTCAGATTCATGAACAGGATGAGCGGATCGCTGGGCGGGAAGTTATAGTGGTTGTGCGCCGGGTCGCGCTGGATAAACGTCTTGCTGACATTGGGGGTGTACAGGCCGTTCCAGTCAGTCTGGTCGCTGTTCATCGCCGGCTCGGCGGTGGTGTTCCCGTTGAACGCCGGGAAGCGAATCTCCGGCACAATCGGCTTGCCGGGCTGCCAGAAATGCGAGTTCTTCGTGAAATCAATCAGTTGTGGCGTGAACGACTTGAAGACGTAGGGACCAGTCCCAACTGGCACCTTATCCGTGTACTTGGTGGGGTCGCCAACCGACGACCAGATATGTTGGGACACGATCCACGTTTGGCCGGCCACCAGCCACAGGATCGAGCTATTGGGTGAGGTGAGTGTCATCTGCACCGTCTGTGGGTCAATGGCCGTCACTTTTTTGATCGAGGAATCAGTGCCGAGATAGTCAGCCGCTGAATACTGCTGCATCACATTGAACGTGAAGGCCACATCATCCGCTGTGAATGGCGTGCCATCCGACCACTGGATGCCGGGGTGCAGCTTGAACGTGATCTGGGTCGCATCGGGCGAGACGGTCGCCGAATCGGCGAGCCAGGGCTTCTCGGTGCCATCCGCCCGGTTGAAGAAGAGCAGGGTCTCATAGACCGGCCCAAACTGCCCGTAACTGTTCACCGCCCCATTGAGGAAAGGGTTGAAGTTCTGGACAAGGTCGCCGCCGGTATTGGGGACGATGATCAGTGGCTGGGGTGGTCCGTTCCGCTTCGCCGGATGGCTGGGCTGCCCACAGGCCGTGAGCGCGAACGACAATAACATGAAGAATGCGAGCGCGATAAATCCGAGTGTTGGTCTGCGTTGGGTCCATGTTCGGCTGGTCATGGCGCACCTCCAGCGTCAGCTAGGGAACGGACACTATGCCCGACATCCGGGCATGCGATGATGGACTTTACGTCGCCCCTCGCCGGCTGTCGAATAACCGCCTGGGGCGACGCGGGCATGCTCGCTTACCGCGTGAGCAGCGAGCTAGACTCTTTCGCGCCACTAGAGGCGCGCACGATCAACGTGGCCGGAAGCACGATGCGACGCGAAGATGCTGGGGTCGCGCGCTCGGCTGGCGAGGCCGCATCGAGGTCGCCAGCTTCCTGCTCCGCAAGCAGCGCAAGCAAGAGCTTAACGCCTTCCTGACCCATTTCGAATGATGGCTGACGCACCGTGGTGAGTGGTGGCAGAACATGCGCCGAAGGCGCGTCGTCGTCGAAGCCGACCAGCGCAATATCACCAGGAATGGAGAGCGCGCGCTCTTCCGCCGCGCGCAGAACTCCATAGGCCATCTGGTCGGCGGCGGCGAAGATCGCGGTGGGGCGCTTGTCTGGCGGCAAATCGAAGAGCCGCTGTGCGCCGGCATAGCCGGACTGCGGCAGAAAGTCGCCTTCCACAATGAGCTCAGCATCCGGTGCGATGCCAGCATTTTCCAGCGCCCGCAGGTAGCCCTGATGCCGGTCGTGCGAAACCAGATACTCGCGCGGACCCTGAATGTGCGCAATGCGGCGATGACCGAGCTGGATGAGATGATCCACGGCCTGATACGCGCCGGTGACGTCGTCCGCACGCACCCACGGCACGACCTGCTCACGTTGGTCATCAATAACGACGACCGGCACTCCCTGGAAATATAGTTCCGTGAGCTGCTCCGACAAACCACCTGGATACACGGCGAGCAGCCCCGCGGTCAGCTGGGTCGCCAGCAAACGATTGATAATATCGCGTCGGTCCCGATTCAAGTCTTCATCATTGAATGTGTACAGTACCAGCTCATACGCGGTGCGTTTGAGGATTTCGGTAATGCCCCGCACCAGCTCACCAAGAATAACCCACGTGAAAACGGGCACCACCATGCCGATCAGCCGGTTGCGCCCACCCGCCAGCCCGGCAGCCGTCAGACTTGGTACGTACCCCTGCTCCTCGATGACGCGCAGAACCCGCGCGCGCGTCTCGCGGTCAACATCGGGCCGGCGGTTCAACACCCGCGAGACAGTCCCGCGCGAGACACCCGCCAGGCGGGCGATGTCCTCGATGGTGGCGCGTTTCGGCATGTCCCTTATCCTCCGTGAACGCTCCCGTGAACGCTCACGGAGGCTAGTATGCCTTGCCCCCGATGATTTGTCAAGGACCAGATTCAAATCGAGCGCAGGTGGTACAGATACCTCGCATAGGGTAAACTCTGTGCCATGCGGCGCCGGGCGCACCGGCACACACTATTAGACGAGAGAGGATCTAGCCATGGCTTTCCATTTGGAAGATGTGGAGATGGGGCGACTCCCCGTGACAGTTCCTACCCTCACCCCGAGATTCCACATGGAGCGCAGCCCACGCCGCGTGCGCACCGTCTTCGGCGGCGTCACCATCGCCGACAGCACCCATGTCCTGCTGCTCCGCGAAGTCGGTCGGCTGCCCGTCTACTACTTCCCGTGGACGGACGTACGCGCCGAGGCGCTGGAGCGCACGCCATACACAACCGCCTCAGACTTCAAAGGCACAGCGACGTACTGGACGGTCCGCGCTGGCGACCGTGTGGCTGAGAACGCCGCCTGGAGCTATGAAGACGCACCGCCCGACGGCCCCGATCTCAAGGGCCATGTGGCCTTCTATTGGCATGAGATGGATGCCTGGTACGAGGAGGACGAGCGTGCCTTCGGCCACGCGCGCGATCCCTACAAACTCGGCGTGGATGTTCGCCGGAGCACACGCCATGTGCGCGTCGAGCTAGCCGGCGTAACGGTCGCGGAGACGCGCCGTCCGTGGCTGCTGTTTGAGACGGGTCTGCCCGTGCGCTACTACTTCCCGCCCGACGATGTGCGCATGGACCTGCTGGAGCCGAGTACGACGACCACCCAATGCGCGTACAAGGGCGAGGCGTCGCACTGGACGGCTCGGATCGGTGAGCGTGTCATCCCTGACGTGGCCTGGTCCTACCGCGAGCCACTCACCGTTGCCGCGCCGATTGCGGGTTGCGTCTGCTTCTATCAAGAGCGCGTTGACGCCGTGGTCGTAGATGGCGAACAGGTGGAGCGGCCCCAGACGCCATGGGCCTCGAACCCGTCGTAGGGGCGCTGCCTGCTGCGAACGCCCGCCGTGGACGCCGTCGGGACACTGCCTACCGCGAACGCCGTAGGGGCGTCCGTTGGACGCCCGCTGCCTACCGCGCTCGCCGTCGCCACAGGATCGTAGGGGCGCTGCCTGCCGCGCCCGCCTCCCCAGACCTGGTATCACTCCGTATTCCCAAACCTCGTGATCTCCTCAATCTCTTCTGGCGAGAGAGCGCGTGGAACCTCGCCACGCGCCAGCTTCTCGCTCTGGACGTGATGGCGCACACTTTCGACGATCTCCGGGTTCGCAAGTGTCGTCGTATCTCCAACATCGGCGAAGTTGCTGCTCGCAGCCAGAATCCTGCGCATGATTTTGCCTGAGCGGGTCTTGGGCATATCCGCGACGATCCAGATATGCCGCGGCCTTGCGATCTTCCCAATCTCCGTCTCAATAGCCTTGGACACCTTTTCCTCGATGTCCTTACTGGGGGCGATCCCCGGCTTCAGCGCCACGTACACCTCCACCACCCGCCCACGCACCTCGTCGAGCAGCGGCACGGCGGCGGCCTCGGCCACCTCGTCAACGGTGAGGCACGCCGACTCAATCTCTTTCGTGCCGAGTCGGTGCCCAGCCACATTGATCACATCATCCACCCGGCCCAGGATACGGAAATAGCCGTCGGCTGCCAGCACCGCACCGTCACCCGCAAAATACGGCCAGTCCTGCCAGTTCTTGCTCTCCGTGTTCCGGCAGTACTTCGCATAGTAGGTCTGCACAAAACGCTCCGGCTGGCCCCAGATTGTCTGAAAGATGCCTGGCCAGGGGTTGCGAATGCAAATGTTGCCGGCCCGTCCGCTTCCCGCCTCGATCACATTGCCATCCTCATCGTAAATCACGGGATAGACCCCAAGGACTCCCGGGCCGCAGCTGCCCGGCTTCATCGCCTGCAAGCCAGGCAGGGTACTGCACAGGAAGCCGCCGTTCTCGGTCTGCCACCACGTGTCAACGATGACCGCTTCACGCTTGCCGACGACGTTGTAATACCAGCGCCAGACATCCGGCTCAATCGGCTCGCCGACGGTAGTCATGTGCTTGAAATGGTAGTGGTAATTCGTCGGCTCGTTGGGGCCAACCTTGCGGAGCATACGAACCGTCGTCGGAGAAGTGTGGAATATGGTCACGCCGAGCTGCTCGGCAATCCGCCAGGGACGGCCCGAATCGGGATACGCCGGCACCCCTTCGTACATCACGCTTGTCGTCCCCAGCGCCAATGGACCGTAGACGATGTAGGAGTGCCCGGTAATCCACCCGATGTCGGCAAAGCACCAGTAGGTGTCATCAGGGTGTACATCCTGGTAGTATTTCGACGTTCCAGCGACGTACGCGAGGTATCCGCCAGTGCTGTGCTGGCACCCCTTAGGGCGACCCGTCGAGCCACTGGTGTACATGAGAAACAGGGGCGCCTCGGCAGGCATGGAAACCGGCTCGACGATGTGTCTGCGGACATCCTTCAGCAGATCGTCAACGAAGAAATCCCGACCAGCGACCATCGGGCTTTTTGAGGCGTACTGACCTGGATGGCGCCGCCAGACCAGCACTTTCTCCACGTCAACCCCCTGTTCATGGGCCGCGTTCACCGCCTCGTCAGCTTTGGCTTTGTGATCAATCAGCTCGCCATTACGGTAGTAGCCGTCCATGGTCACCAAGATGTGACTTCCTGAATCGGCAATCCGGCCGCCACACGCCACCCCACTGAATCCTCCAAACACCTCAGAATGGATGACGCCAAGACGCGCACAGGCAAGCATCGAAACGGGTAACTCAGGGACCATTGGCAGGTGGAAGGTAACGCGGTCGCCCGTCTTGACCCCACCGAACCCGCGCAGCACCGCGGCGAACTCATTGACCCTGACGTAGAGGTCCTGATACGTGATCGCCTGGGTCGCTTCTATTTCCGGCTCGGGCACCCAGATGAGCGCGGCCTTGTTGTGGCTGGTCGCAAGGTGGCGATCCACGCAGTTATAACACGCGTTGAGCCGGCCACCGACGAACCACTTCCAAAACGGCGCATTGCTCGTGTCCAGCGTCGTATGCCAATAGTGATCCCAGGTGAGCAGGTCCGCGTATTCTTTGAAGCACTCAGGAAAGTGCTCCTCACGGAACCGCTCAAAGATACGCGGATCGCTGGCATTCGCCTGCCCAATAAACCCTGGAGAGGGTTGATAGTACTCTTCCTCTCTCCAGTGAACCGCAATCTGTGCTTCGGAGACGGTGGCGCCCTCTTCTACTTCCGCCATGGCTTGTGCTTCTCCTGTATCTCCGCTCAGTTTCCCCTGCGATACTGATTGCTCCGCGGTGCCCACAGAGGGAGCCGCGGCCTCGCCCGCCGATGCCGGTGTCGCTGCCGTCGCTACATCCGCATCTGGCTTGCCTCGTCTGAACCGGCGCGTCAAGAAGCTCATCCGGCTGCTCCTTTCTGCTCCACGTGCTCAGGCAGCGGCACAGGTTGCCTGAGCCGGCCTGTCCCGAACATGCACTAATCATCAAGCGCCCAGCGGGAGCGGGAGCAGGCGCTTCTGCGTGTGCTGCCCTCATGCCGCCGAGTCTAGCCGCTCTCGCGAGTATGAAGAGGCCCTGTTTCAGCAGGATGCCGTTTTACCTTCCGCTAGCGCGAGGGTTGGGGGTAGCCGCCGGTCTGCTCAGCATGGCGCGGGAAGCTCGGCACACTCCTGGCACCCCTCATCCCGAGCTGCTTCGAGCGCGTTCGAGCTCCCCGAGCAGATCCTCCACCGGCCGGGGCTTGCTCCCGGGCAGATGCAGTGGCCGGAGCTCCTCGAGGGCGACTTCCCCCGGCAACGCGCCGCGCAGACAGGCCTCGTCGAGGGCAGTCATCAGCTCAGCGAAGCGTCGTTTGCGGCGAGCATACCCCTCGACAACGGGGCGCCCACAGCGGGTGACGAAAGCCGGCGACCGTCTGCGCCAGTCGTCCGGCGCCTGGGCGTACACCCGATCAACGATATCCATGAGCTCCCAGACCTCCAGGCACTCGGCAGCAAGCCAGGAAGCGAGCTCGCGAATCTCCTCATTCGAAAGACAGTGAAAGTAGCTCACCCAGTTGATGCCCAGCAAGTCGTCCATATGCAGCGCTCCTCTCGCGCGGCGAATGGATCTGATGGATCTGATCGAACTGTAGGCGCTACAGCGCCACCACGACGACGACTGCTCGTGTGGGTCCGGGGCGGGCCATGCTCTGACGCGCGTGTACGGCCCGGCGGGGAAGACTGGCGGCTACGAGGATCGCCGCCAGCAGATAAAAGTAGGCACCAAACATGTATCACGCTTGGGCGTGTCGCCTACAAGCTCTCGGGCACGAAACGCCAGGAAGTGCTCGAAGTCCCTGTCATTTGGAGAATAATACCACGCCTACAGGGCGTTTGCCTGAATACTCCATCGCGCTTACCACGTCAGGCTCTATACGTCGGCGTCCGGGTGACGGGGAACCCCTACCTGCTTAAGCCTCCGCGCATACCGGACACCAGCCCATCCCATCCCGTGACCCGGTACGAGCAAAGAATCGCATTAGGGGAAGGCGGCGATGAAGTCGGGGCAGCCACGCACCTCGCGGCGTCGCTTGCCAGACCTATTCCTGTCCCATTTGCCAGTGACACATGCCCGGCAACGTGCCTACACTTCGTGAGAGTGAAGAAGCCGCTTCCCCGACGTTGTGGAAAGGCCACGAGCTCTGAAACAGGAGAGACATATGGGCAGTTTTACCGATGCCGCGATCACTTATCTGCAAAGCCAGCGCCTTGGGCGCCTTGCCACGGTCGGCCCCGATGGTCAGCCGCACGTGGTGCCGGTCGGGTTCCGCTACAACCCGAAGCTGGACACCATAGATATTGGTGGCCACGGCTTCGCCGGGAGCAAGAAGTTCCGCGATGTCCAGCGCAACCCTCACGTCGCGTTCGTCGTGGACGATCTGGCCTCGATTACACCGTGGGTCGCGCGCGGGATCGAGATACGCGGCGAAGCCGAGGTGCTCATGACCGGCGGTCAGGAGATCATGTCCGGTTTCGACCCCGAGATGTTCCGCATCACGGCCACGCGCGTTATCAGCTGGGGCCTCGAAGGCCATCAGCGCGCGTCCAGCGCGCGCTCAACACCCTCCTGACCTTCACAGCGCTCACCGCGCTCACCGCATCCCGAACGCGATGGTGAACGGCTGCACGCACTGCCACTGGTTCAGCTCAAGCGGAATAGCGGCCCGCACATCTTCCGCTTCACGTGGCGTCGCCAATCCCGCCGTCACGATTCCCGGCAGCAGACTCTCCATGCTCGCCGTGAAGCTCGTCGCCATCATCGCACCCAGGCGCCCACCCCGCCCGCCGATGGGCAGCTCAATTCTGCGCACCGTCACCTCGCGCACTCCCGCCTCCCGCAGGAAGTCACCTATTCTCCCGACTAGAGTCGGGTCCAGCCCGCGCGACTGGCAGAGCGCCCGCGTCCAGGCGATCAGCGCGTGCAGCGCCGGACCACCCCCCGACGGCGCCTCCTCCTCCATGAGCTCGATCCACCCCAGCGGCCGTGTCAGCCGCACCAGCTCCGCTATCACCCGTGGCCACTGATCCGCCGGAATCGCCAGGAGCATCTGCCGCATATGCACGTAGTCAAATAAGCCGCTGGCGAATTGCAGCCCCTCCAGAATATTGGCCCGCACGGCGGAATAGTTCAGTGGCCGTGGGCCGGACTGGGCGTACATATCCCTTGGCTCCAGATCAATCCCCGTCACCCGCGCCTGCGGAAAGAGGCTCGCCATCTCCAGCCCCCACTGTCCCGTCCCGCAGCCCACATCCAGAATGTGTGTGAGATTCACGAGTGGCGCCGCGAAGAGGCCCCGCAGCGCGGAGCGCAGCACATAATGCTGAAAATCCTGGCGCCTGCTCTCGTTGTCATCGCGCGGCAGCAGATAGGGAGCCGCCTCCGGGCGCGCGGACTCCGCTGCCAGCCAGCGGCCACTACTATTAGAGAGATTCGTCGCGGTGCCGCGGCCAGCTCCGGCGCCGGGGAGAGAGCGATTAAACCAGTCCACGCTGTTCCAGTCCTTTCTCTATCAAAGCAACGTGCGCTGCTTGTGGGTCCTTATTCAGGAATGCGACCACCACGCATGCGGATACCGTGGTCAAGTGTACACACTTTTTGCGTCATGCGCCCCACGGTTTTCCGTAGTATTTGGGCGAGTTTCGGCGAATTTGCGCGCCAGCGCCTCCCCACGCTACGGTAAATGCCACAGATAGCGGCAATCGGCGCACAACAGGAGCGGTGACAACATGCCAGCACTCTCGATCATGATCGAAGGCCAGGACGGGCTGACCTGGGCGCGCTGGAAACGCCTCGTCGCGGCGGTGGAAGACCTCGGCTTCGCGGGACTCTTCCGCTCCGATCACTTCACCAACAGCCAGCCGCCCGATAAAGACTCCCTGGAAATGATCGTCTCGCTCGCCTACCTGGTGGACCATACCCAACACATCCACTTCGGCCCGCTTGTCTCGCCGTTCTCCTTCCGCGATCCCACGCTCCTCGCGCGGCAGGCCGCCGCGCTGGACGACTTGAGCGGTGGTCGCATGATGCTTGGCCTCGGCGCCGGCTGGCAAGAGCGCGAGCACACGCTCTTCGGCCATGATCTCGGCGACATGCCAACCCGCATGGCGCGCTGGCAAGAGGGCCTCGAAGTGCTTACCCGCCTCCTGCGCAGCGACGACCCCGTCACCTTCGAGGGTCGGTTCTTTCAGCTTCGCGGCGCGATCCTGCTCCCACGTCCACAGCGCCCCGGCGGCCCGCGCATCTGCGTCGGCGGCAACGGCGTGAAGCGCACCCTGCCGCTTGCCGCGCGTTATGCCGATGTCTGGAATGCCCTGTATCTCGCGCCCGACACCTTCCGCGAGCGCTCCGCCATGCTGGACACCCTCGCCCGCAACGCGGGCCGCGACCCCGCCACGATCCGCCGCACGCTGATGCTCACCCTCTACTATGGCGAAGACCGCGACGCCCTGGACCACCGCCTCGCCTTCCGGCACGCCCGCGCGGACCTCGCCGGCAAATCGCTGGACGAGGTGGTTGACCACCTCTTCAACGCGGGCCGCGCGCTGGTCGGCACGCCCGACACCATCATCGCGCAGATTCAGGCATACGCGGCGGCGGGCGTCGAGGAGCTGATGCTCCAATACTTCAATCAGGAGGACATCGCGGGCCTGCGCTCTTTTGCCAATACGGTGCTGCCGCGCGTATGACCCCCTCCGGCATTCCGCCAGACATCGGCGACCGTGTGCGGGCGGCGGAGCGGCGCCGTGCCCTCGGCGTCAAGCTCTGCGTGCTGGCCGGCGTCTGCCTCGTTGCCGGTGGGCTGGCCGTCTACGTCGTTGCGCCCCATAGCGCCGTCTCCGCGCATACCGCACCACGTGCCGCGCTTCTCCTCATCGGCGCCGGCCTCGTCGTCACCTTTCCCTTCGCCGCGCTACTGGCCCTCCTCCTCGGCCCCACCTGGCGCCAGCGCCAGCAGCACTGGCAATCCCTGCGCCAGCACCGCTGTCACTGACCGAACCGCATGCCGTATCAGAAGCCCGTCCCGTTATACGGCGCCGACACCGTCGCGAAGAGCGCATCCGCCCGCCGCAGCGCCCCGGCGCGCCGCTCGTGGACGCGCCCCGCCTGCGCCAAAGTCGCGAAGGACACGCCACCGAGGTAAGCCGCCCCCAGATCCGCCACATCCAACGTCAGATCAGGCGTCTCCATCGTCGTGCGGCACACCGCCTCATCCTCCCCGGCATCCAGCGCGTAGCGCCCCGCGTTCTCCGGCAGAAACACATCCGTGACTTCCAGCACCACCCGATCCGCCGCCGCGTAGCGCCGCGCGGCAAGCGCCGCCGGAATATCCAGCAGCCGCAGCCAGAGATCGTCGCTCTGCCGCAGCACCCGCAGCCGGCGCGAGTTCACCAGCATCCAGCGCAGTGGATCGTCCACAGGACGGTGTCCCGCACGCACCGTCGCGACCAGATCCACGCCAAAGAGATAGTCCCACAGCGCCGCCCGTGCCTCCAGCGTTGGCGCGATCAAATCGTCCACGATCAGCGCACTCGTTGCCATCCCCAATTCCCATTTCTGCTCGACGCGATACCAGACCGCGCCCTCCGGCTCGCCCGCCGCGCTCTCGTAGATGGCGAAGAAACGCGCCCCTGGTGCGTGCGCGGTGTCGTGGTCGTGCGCCGGTCTGAGCACGAACTCCCACCATGCCGCCGAACGCGACAGGGCGCCGGGCTGTGCGCGCCAGTGGCGGTCCCAGACCGCCGGAAACACCTCCAAAGCCCGCTCGCGCTCGATCAGCCGCACACGCCCCTGGCTGCTGCCGTGCGGGCGCAGCGCCGCGTGGGCATGGTCAATCTCCACCTCCGCCATACTCGTCGCTATCCCATAGCCGAAACGTCCGTAGATCGTGCTCTCCGACGCCGTCAGCACCGCGATGGGCTTGCCGTGCCGCCGCGCATCGTCGAGCTGGCGCCGCATCATCGCCCGCAGCACGCCGCGCCGCCGGTCCGTCGGCAGCACCGCCACCCAGGTCACCGCCGAGACGGGAAGTGCCGCCCCGCCCGGCACGGTGAGATCAAAGGCGAACGCAGCCGCGGTGCCCACCATGCGCCCGGCGTCGTAGGCCGCCAGCGTAAGATCCAGGTCGAGTGTTGTCCGCCATTGCTCGGTGTCTGCATCCGTCGGTACGTGACCAAATGCCGCGCCGTTCGTGCGGGAATATTCGGGAAACTCCTCCGCCGTAACCGGCCGAACCTCAAAGTCCATGCTGATGCTTCTCCTGACCGCGCCGGCCCGCGCACCGCGGTGGCCCGCAAACGCTCCCCCAATCGCCCGTTCGGATTGTACCCCTCGGATTCCCGCTTCAGGGTGCAGATTTCCGCCCGTGTTGCCGCAGCTCGAACATACCTTCCTGGCCGCCATATAATCTCTGTGACCCCTTACAGTCCAGGTGCCGGAGCGGTTACCCGATTCTTCCATCCTGGCACTCTCGATGCGGAAATCCACGCTGGTTCAAGCTCTGCTCTACTGGGTGGTGTAATGAGGGTGGCGTCATGCGAATTCCTGATAACACTGAGCTTATTGCCGCCTCGGATCACATCTCCACTCGCCACCATCTCACATTGAGCATCCTCTGGTTCGCCATCAATTTCCAGAATGCCGCGCTGCTGCCCATCGTCCTCCCCGTCCAGATCCTCCTCTTCGTCGCGCCCGGCGCCATCGGTAACGCTCAGCAGGCCACCTTCCTCGGCTGGCTCGCCACCCTCGGCGCCATTATTGCCCTCTTCATCCCTGCCCTGGCCGGCGCGCTCTCCGACCGCACCACCGGCCCCTGGGGCAAACGCCGCCCGTACATCGCGTTCGGCGCGGTGCTGCTGCTGGTCGGCGCCTCGATGCTCGCCGTTCCGCGCAATGTGCTCTTCCTGCTGGGCGGGCTGTTGCTCTTTCAGCTTGGCAATACCATCACCACCGGCGGCTACCAGGGGCTGCTCCCCGATCAGGTGCCCACGGCACAACGCGGCGAAGCCTCCGGCTACATCGGCCTGATGACGATTCTTGGCAACGCCGGCAGCCTCGGACTGGCCGCCGTGCTCCTCGGGCAGATCACCGCCTCCTCCGCCAATGCCGACGCCATCCGCCATGGCGCGGCTTTCTATTACACCATCACCGGCTTCATCCTCGCCGCCTGCGCGCTCATCACCGTCTTCGGCGTGCATGAAGTCCCGCTCGACCCCGCCAGTCTCCCACCGCGCACCGCGCGCCGCTGGAGCTTTATGGGCGCATGGCTTGAGCCCTGGCACCATCCCAACTTCCGCTGGGTCTTCCTCACCCGCGCCTCCGTCATAATGGGCCTGACCCTGTTCCTCACCTTCATCGAATACTACTTCGCCAGCGTCGCGCACATCCCCAACTTTGTGCAGGAGACTGCAGCGCTCGCGCTGCTCGCGCTGCTGGGCGCCGCCACGACCGCCCTGATTCTGGGCTTCGTCTCGGATCGTATCGGGCGCGTCTGGCTCGTCTGCGGCGCCACCGCCTGTATGGCCCTCGCCGCGCTCGCCTTCGTCATACTCCCCAGCTTCCCCCTCTGGCCGCTCGGTCTGCTCTTCGGCCTGGGCTACGGCGCCTACACCAGTGTAGATTGGGCGCTCGCGGTGGATGTGCTGCCCTCACGCGAGAGCGCCGGCAAAGACATGGGTATCTGGCAAATCGCCAGCAACCTCCCCGCCATCCTCGCGCCGCTGGCGGGCAGCGCCGCCATCGGACTCGCCAGTCTCACCGGCGACACCGCCGTGGGGTATCGGGCCGTCTTCGCCCTGGCCGTCCTCTCGCTCGTCGGCGGCGCGGTCTTTATCCTCAAGGTGCGCGACGACATCGCCATCCGTGAGCAGCGGGTCGCCGCGGCGCATACCACGAGCGCACCGCGGCGCGACATCGCGCACGGCTGGCGGCTCGCTTCCGGCACCGGCGCGGGCAGCGCGCGTGGTTTTCTGCGCTTCTGGCCCATCTGGGAGCGTATCATGCTGCGCCTCTATCCGACGCAGCCCATTCCCGGCGCCACCGCCAACATCTTTCGTATCCATCTGGGGCGCTACACCGGCGCGGCGATTGACCTACCCGACGGCACCCACATCGCGCCGGGCGACGGCATCGGCGAGCTGCACCTCAACAACCGGCTGGTCGCCGGCATCATCACACGCCGGTCGTTCTCCCTGGACCTCCTGCGCCTGCCCCGCAGCGACCTGCGTGCGCTCGCCCGCTGGCTCGCCGATCCCATGAACGCGCCAGAAATACGCGCCATCTACGGCTACTCCCTGCTCGGCCCCATCGGCGCGCGGCTCGGCTTTACGCTGCGTCCCCGGCGGCTCACCCTGCTCGTCCGGCTCGACCGCTTCTTCATGATCGGCCTGCTCGCCCTCTACAACCCACGCGGCCCCAATCGCCTCGCCCAGGGAACCACCTATCACACCTACCCCGTCGAGATGTGGATGTCGCGCGACGAGCTGCTCCGTCGCTATGGCGACTGACGACACGCGGGGATGCCAGCCCGCGCGCACGACAGCGCCCGCGGGACCACAAATAGAATCCGGCCTACTGACTGGCAGCAGGCCGGGTCCTTACCGCGACCGCGCGGCATTTGGCTAGGCTTGCGGACTATTTCTTCGGTGCCGCGCTACGCGCCAGATGCACGATGGCTTGCGCCCGCAGGAAGAACTTATTCTCCCCAAGATCACGGATCGTCTTGATGCCGAAGGCCTTCTGCAGCAGATCCGCATCGTTCTTCGAGACGCCCTCCAGCGCATCCACCGGCGCGCCCGCCAGCTCCTCGAACTCTTTCTGCTCGTACGCTTTGTCTAGATGCCGGCTCATGTCTGCCATAGTACTTCCCTCCAATGGTTCGCATTCTGGAGCCATCAAGCCGCCGCACCAACGGCACGGCGACCGGCTGCCATCCACACGCTCACACGCTCAACTGGCTACTGGCCGCCGGAATTTCCCCCGCCGCCGAACAGATTGCCGAGGCCACCGAGGTTACCCAGCTTGCTCTCAACCTGTTGCTCGATGGTGTTCAACGCCCCCGAAGCGGCCTCTTTCGCCGGCTGCGACAACTTCTCGCCACCGGGAATCTTCCCCGCGAGCTGATCAATCTCGGAATTGATTTGATTGTCCGCCTGTTGCTTTGCTCCGCCGAACGGGTCCTGCCCGCCCGAGCCGCTGTCGTGTTGGGGCATGCGCT
>DATGEP010000219.1:0-1745 GCA_035310125.1 Ktedonobacterales bacterium | reverse complement strand
GGCAGCCTGACCGACCGCACGGAAATTCTCTACATCTCGCCGCTGAAGGCTCTTGGCAACGATATCCAGAAGAACCTGGAAGGCCCACTGGGTGAGATGACCGCCTTAGCCGGTGAAAAAGGGATGCTCATGCCGGAGATCCGCACCGCCGTGCGCACCGGCGACACGCTCAGCCATGAACGCGCCAAGATGCTTCGCCGTCCGCCTCACATCCTGGTGACCACGCCGGAGTCGCTCTACATTCTGCTCACCGCCCAGCGCAGCCGCGGCATCTTGAGCGAAGTCAATACCGTGATTGTCGATGAAATTCACGCCGTGGCCGATGACAAGCGCGGCGCACACCTGGCGCTCTCGCTCGAACGTCTGGACGCGCTCACCGGCGCGCGCGCTACGCGCATCGGTCTTTCCGCCACGCAGAAACCGATTGCAACCGTCGCGCACTTCCTCACCGGCAATGGCCGCCCCGATCCCGTGGTGGTCAACGTGGGCCACAAACGCACCATGGATCTGGCCATCGAGGTCCCCGGACAGGAGCTTGGCCCTGTTGCCAGCAACGAGCTCTGGGATGAGATTTACGACCGCATCGCCCAACTCGTCCAGCAGCATAAATCGACGCTTGTTTTTGTGAACACGCGCCGCCTCACCGAGCGCGTGGCCTTCAACCTGGCCGAACGCATGGGCGAGGACGTCATCGGCGCGCACCACGGCAGCCTGGCCCGCAAGCTGCGCCTGGAAGCCGAAACCAAATTGAAGAATGGCGAGCTGAAGGCGCTGGTCGCTACCGCTTCTCTTGAGCTGGGTATCGATATCGGCCACGTCGATCTCGCCATCCACATCGGTTCTCCCCGCTCGATTGGGGTCGCCTTGCAGCGCTTTGGCCGCGCCGGCCACTGGCGTGGCGCCATTCCCAAGGGGCGCTTCTTTGCCACCACGCGCGATGAGCTGCTGGAATGCGCGGCGCTGGTGCGCTCCATTCACCAGGGCGAGCTCGACCGCCTGATCATTCCTGACGCGCCGCTCGACGTTCTGGCGCAGCAGATCGTGGCCATCTGCTCCGCCGAAGAGTGGAATGAAGACGAGCTGTTTGACCTGGTCCGGCGCGCTTATCCGTATCGCGAACTCGATCGCAAAGATTATGACGACCTGCTGGCCATGCTCTCCGAGGGCATCGCCTCGCAGCGCGGACGGTTTGGTGCGTATCTCTTCCGCGACCGCGTGAACAAGCGCCTCAAAGCGCGCCGCGGCTCGCGCATGATCGCCATCATGAACGGCGGCGCGATTCCTGAGAGCGCGCTTTATACGGTGGTGGCGGAGCCCGAAGGGACCGTCGTCGGCACGCTGCATGAGGATTTTGCCGTCGAGAGCCTGAAGGGCGATATCGTGCTGCTCGGCAACATGAGCTGGCGCATCCGCCGGGTCGAGTCCGCAGGACGCATCCTGGTGGAAGACGCGCACGGCGCGCCGCCCTCGATTCCGTTCTGGCTGGGCGAAGCCCCAGGCCGCACGGCAGAGCTTTCGCACCAGTTGGGCGAGCTGCGCCGCAAGATCAGCGACCTAACGCCTAACACCGTTCCCGGCTTCGTAAATCAGAAGTCGGCTGAGGTGCAGGCCGCGGTCGAATGGCTCAAGCACGAATGTGGTCTCGACGATTCCGGCGCCGAGCAAGCCATCGAATATATTGTGACCGGCCGCGCTGTGCTGGGCACCGTGCCGACCTCAGACACGGTAATCGCCGAGCGCTTTTT
>DATGEP010000218.1:0-1212 GCA_035310125.1 Ktedonobacterales bacterium | reverse complement strand
ACCTGACCGCGTGGTGCTTGGCTCGTCGGACGAAGAGGCAGCGCGCCAGGTTGCCACAATCTACCTGCCCCTGCGCGCGCCTATCGTAATTACCGACCTGTATACGGCGGAGATGATTAAATACGCCTCGAATGCTTTCCTGGCAACCAAGATTTCCTTCATCAACGAGATCGCGCAGATTTGCGAGCGACTGGGCGCGGATGTCAAAGAGGTCGCGGCAGGCATGGGCTATGATAAACGCATCGGGCGCGCCTTTCTGGATGCCGGCCTCGGATACGGCGGTTCATGCTTCCCGAAGGATGTGCGCGCTCTGGCCTACATGGCTGACGAGGCCGGATTGCACCCGCAGTTGCTGCACGCCGTCATGGACATCAACCACGACCAGCGCCGCCTGGTTGTCAATAAACTGAACTCCATCCTCGGCACGCTGCGCGGCTGCACGATTGGTGTGCTGGGGTTGGCCTTTAAGCCCAACACCGATGATATGCGCGAGGCGGCCTCGATAGACATCATTCGCTGGGTGACAAGTCAGGGCGCGCATGTGCGTGTCTACGACCCGGTGGCTATGACAACCGGGCGCGAGGCACTGGAGCGCGAGGGCGTGCGTATGGATCAGGTGCAGTTCTGCGCGGACCCCTACGAGGTGGCGCAGGAGGCGGATGCCCTGGCCATCATCACCGAGTGGAACGAGTTCAAGTCGCTGGATATGCTGCAAATTCGCGCCGTCATGCGCCGCCCGGTGCTGATCGATGGCCGCAACGTCTACGAAGCGCCAGAGATGAACCGGCTGGGCTTCATCTATCGCGGCATGGGACGCGGCACCGGCCCGGCACCCTCGGTACTCCCCGCCGGAGATAGCACCTCGTCGCAACAACTTCTCGTCGAGGGAAATGGGAAATAAACAGGTATGGATGAGGATAATCTGCCCCTGATCTTTACTCCGCTCGTGCGCAAGCCCGGTGTGCCGGTACCAGACTGGTTGTTTGGTCCCGCCGGCATAGCGGGCCTGCGCGCGCCCCTGCACACTCCAGAGGGAGTCAACGTGGCGGTCGGCATCGATATTATCGAGGTTGAGCGCGTGCGCAAGGTGTTTGAGCATCACGGGGAGCGTTTCCTCAAGCGCGTCTTTACCGAGATGGAGGTGCGCCAGTGTCGCGGTAAGGCAACGCGCCTGGCCGGACGTTTCGCCGCCAAAGAAGCCATCAGCAAGGC
>DATGEP010000217.1:0-1311 GCA_035310125.1 Ktedonobacterales bacterium | reverse complement strand
GGAGATACTGGCAGCAGTGGCGGAGGATTTTTGTCAGTAATATGAAGATGTTGGGCCAAATGCGGCGCATTTGGCCCAACATCTTCATATTACTGTCTTTAATGCATGGCTTTGAACAGGCGCTCAGGCGTGATGGGCAGGTCGGGTACGCGGACACCGACAGCATCGTAAACGGCGTTGGCGATGGCCGCGCCCACCGGCACAACCGGCGGCTCGCCCACACCCTTCGCGCCGAATGGGCCGAGCGGGGAGGGAACCTCGACCAGCACCGGTATGATGCGCGGTATCTCGGTGCTTTGCGGCAGCGCGTAATCCATGAGGGTTGAGGTGAGCAACTGGCCGTTTTCATCGTAGACGTAGCGCTCGTACAGCGCCCAGCCGAGGCCCTGCGTCACGCCGCCGATGATCTGTCCCTCGACTTCCGCCGGATTGATGGCAAAGCCGACATCCTGCGCCGCCAGGTAATCCAGCACACGCACCTCTCCGGTTTCGGGATCGACGGCCACACGCGCCACGTGCGCCGCGTACATGGGAGAGGTCGTGCTTAACCCGGAACGCCCGCGTCCATAGACGGGCGCGTATTTGCCTGCGAAGCGCATCGACTCCGAGGCGATTTGTTTCAGGGGAACCTCTTTGCCTGGCACGCCGCGCACCACTACTTTATCTCCTTCTATATCCAGGTCATTGGCAGAGGCTTCCAGCATCTCGGCGGCAATCGATAGAATCTGGGTGCGCGCGTCCTGTGCAGCCGCCAGCACCGCCGCGCCCATCGAGTACGTGGTTTTGCTGCCACCTGTGCCGCCGCTATAGGGCATGGTGTCGGTATTGTCATGCACGGTCTGTATCGCGTCAACCGGCATTCCCAGCGCCTGCGCGGCGATCAGGGACATGGAGGTATCGGAGCCGGTCAGATCAACCGTTCCCACGACGACCGAGATGGTGCCGTCCTTTTCGAGGCGGCAGGCTGCCGCGGCCGGTTCCGTTCCGCCGGGCCAGCCTCCTACCGACAGGCCAACGCCAATCTTCCAGCCCTGCAACTCTGCGGGTATGGCCTTCTGCGCCGCGCGGTTCGTCCAGAACGGGTGTTTGCGTACCTCCTCCAGGCACTCCAGAATAGCGATACGCGGCCAGGCGCGATGGTCTATGGTCGGGTCTCCCTCTTTCAGCGCGTTTTTGAGGCGAAATTCGACGGGGTCCATCGCCAGTTTCTGGCATAACTCATCGACAGCCGATTCGAGGGCAAAGGTGGCCTGGGGAGCGCAGGGAGCGCGGTAGGCACCCACGCCAGCTTTATTGGTCATGACCTCGTAG
>DATGEP010000216.1:0-3142 GCA_035310125.1 Ktedonobacterales bacterium | reverse complement strand
GGCCGCCGCCAGTTATGGCATGGCAGCCGCTTCGCTGGCGTCAATTCTGACGTCGTTGGGTATTCACGCCCGCGGACGCCGCACCGACGGCCTCTTTGTGGGCCAGTGGGCGCCGACATTCATGGGTGGCGCGATTTTGACACGTCTGATTGGCGCGCTGTTGTAACAGCGGTTGCCTATTCGCCCCGCGCACTCGACGAAGATCGCTTGGTGCGTGGGGCATCTTTGTGTGGCTTGAGGGCAGCGGCCTCTTGCCCGGTGCTGCCGCTGGTCACGAAATCGTTGATGCCGCCCGCGACTGGTCTGCCATCTGCCCGCCAGGCCGCTGTGCCGCCCGCCACGTTCGCCACATTCGTATAGCCCATCTGCGCGAGGAATTGCGCCGACCGCAGCGAGCGCGAGCCGCTGTGGCAGATCACGAGAACCGGCCGGTCGCGCGGCACTTCGTCCATCCGGGAGGCCAGCTCGGATTGCGGGAGGCTGACGGCGCCGGGTACGTGGCCCCGCGCGTACTCTTCCGGCTCGCGTACGTCCAGCACGTACGCGCCGGGCGCGCGCTGTGCGAGCACGTCTATGCTGATTTCAGGCACATCCGTTGGGTTCGTCAGCATTGCCCACGACATATCGGCGACGCCGCGGTTCGTCGCCTCGATGGAGCGCATGTTCAGCGGGCGCGCGGGAACATCGGAGGTGAGCGCCGCGACGAATGGCGCGCGCGCCAGGTGGGTCAGCGGATTGTAGAGCCGCTCGAAGCCGATAGTCGTGCTGGGCCGGCCACACATGCCCTTGCCACACGGCCCCTCGAAGTGTCCTGGAAAGACCTCCACCCAATCTGGCAGGCTCAGCAGCCGCTCGATGCTCTCAAACTGTTCCGCGGCGTCTCCCCCGCCGAAGTCCGGCCGGCCGACATCGCCGACCAGGAGCGAGTCGCCCGTCAGCACCATCGAAGGTTCCGGGCTGCGCGGCGGGTTCACGATCAGCAGCGACATCAATTCAGGGCGGTGGCCAGGAGTATGGACGACACGCAGGCGCAGCTGCCCCAACTCTAGCTCTTCGCCGTCGCGCAGCGGGCGGAATGGATATGCCGTGCGCGCCGTTTCGTAGAGGCATAGCTCCGCGCTATGTGCCGCCGCCAGCGCCCGCGCGCCGGAGACATGGTCGGCGTGGATGTGCGTATCAATCACATACCGCAGGTGGAAGGCGCGCCCGCGCAGCACCTCTTCATATTCGCTCGTTTCGATGCCGGGGTCAATCATCGCCGCCTCGTGCGACTGCCTGGACGCGATCAGGTACGCGGCGCATCCGTGCGTTTGATTGAGGAACTGCTGGAAATACATTGCTCGCCATCCCTTCTCGCCAGCATCGTTGCCGGCCGGGTCTTCATCGCAGGGGCAGATTCCACGACAGGCTCGATCTGGTCACATTCGTCCAGAAGGAGCGTCAGCAGGTTGAGCAACATATGGATTGTACGTACTACGTGACGAGCACATGTACGGTTTGGATTGCGTTGTTGGCATACCCCAGTCTGTTCCACTCCGGCTCGGCCGGCTGCCCGTTTCCCGCCGCGTCAAACGCGCGGCTGAGCAGCTCGGCTGGACCTCGTACCTCGGCTCGCCACTGATACTCCCAATGGGCCCAGAGGTATGGCTCCGGCCTGCTCGTCAGCTCCGCCGTCTCCCATACCGTGCCGCCGTCAATGCTCACCTCGACCTGTGCGATTGGAGCGGCGCCCGACCAGGCGAACCCGCGTACGCGGTGCTCTCCACACGGCAGCGTGGTATCCGCGACTGGCTCGCTGATCACCGAGCGCGTGCGAATGAGGGAGAGCGGTACGCCTGCGGACTGTCCGTCAACTTGGGGCGTCATCGTATACCGCTCCACCTGATAGAAGCCCGTGAAGGGATGTGACCGCGCACGAATCCTCATCACCCATTTTACCGCCGCCATACCGTACCAGCCGGGAACGATCAGGCGCACAGGGAAGCCGTGTACAGGGGCTAGTTCCTCACCGTTCATGCCATAGGCCAGCAGGGTATCAGGATGGAGCGCCTGGCTCAGTGGCAGGCTTCGCGCATATGGAATCGTTTGGCTGGTATCCGGCACATAACCGCGATCCGCGCCCTCGATGACGACATTGGACACGGAGGGCGCGAGTCCCGCCGCCGCAAGCACAGTGCGCAGCGGCACGCCGGTCCATTCGGCGCTGCTGACGGCACCATAGCCCCACGGCTCGCCCACTGGTTGTGGACGCATGGCGCTGCGACCATTGCCCGCGCACTCCAGCGTGACCAGCAGGGTGCGCGTGGGAAGGGCTAGCAGGTCCTCGAATGTGAGAGAAAGGGGCCGTTCCACGTCACCTTCAACATCGAGGCGCCACGTGCTCCGGTCAATATGGGATGTCGGGAAATGGCTGCGGACGTAGAATGCCTCATTGGGTGTGATTACGCCGCGATGATGCGCCAGCCGCGTCTCGGCATTGGGTGGTGACGTGCTGACAACCACCAGCCGGGGATGTACGAGTGTGCTAGCGATGTCAACTTGAAGCCTCTCGAATTCGTTGCGCTGCATGGCACCCTCCCCTCCAGAAATGTGTCATGAATGCGGCGCACCCTACGGTGCGCTCGCGCGCTGTTGAGCCATAGCAGCCGCGCGGCGCTATGGCCGGAGTGAGCGTGTTCTCCCCTCTCGTCTTATCCTGGGAGTAGACGCCGCGAGCATGGTCGTGGCTCGCCGGCGTCCCCATAATACCCCGGAACTGGCTACACCCGCATACCTGTCTCGATTGGCGCTCCCACCAGGCTGCCCCACTCCGTCCAGGAGCCGTCGTAGTTGCGGACCGCCGGATAACCGAGTGGTCGCTCATACAGCGTGAAGTATGCGCCGTTGTCGCGGTTCCGATTTTCCCACTGTTCATCCCTGCGTCCCCAGGCGCGGGCGGTATTGCAGCGCCTCCGCGAGATGTGGCGCCTGGATGATCTCGGAGCCGGCGAGATCGGCGATGGTGCGCGCCAGCTTGAGCACGCGATGGAAGGCGCGGGCGGAGAGCTGGAGACGTTGTGTCGCCGCTTTCAGGAGCGGCTGCGCGGCGGCGTCCACCACGCAGAACTTGCGGACCTCGGCCGGCCCCATGTCGGCGTTGCAG
>DATGEP010000215.1:0-1259 GCA_035310125.1 Ktedonobacterales bacterium | reverse complement strand
TGCATGAGTTTCTCGAGTTGCTCAACTGCGCCCACAAGCTTGATTCGTCCGCCGCGACCCAAGCGTACGAGGCCGCACTCGCGCTCTATCGCGGCGATCTTCTCGACGCACCGGACGTACCCAACTTCCGCTGGATGTACGCCGGCGCGCAGATCGCGCTGACGCTGCGGAGTGACTACCGGCGACAGCACCGGGACGCTCGTCTGCACCTGGCCGAACTCCTCGCGTCGGGACCTGAAGCCGGCCTCGCCCGAGCGGAGGAGCTGTACTCGAGCCTCTGCCCAGAAGACCCCGAAGACGACCGGCTCTGGATCGCCCTCTTTCGCGTTCGCGAGCGAGAGGGAAGCGCGCTGGGTCTGGAGAGCGCGGTGCGCAGACTGCGCGCGGCGTTGGCGGAGCTAGCGCCAGGCGAGCCAGATGTTGACACCATCCCGCTTCCTGCGAAGCTCGACAGCGTGGTTCGACAGATCCGTGAGCGAATCGGCGGCAGCCCGGTGCACACGAAATAGCCAGATCCAGCCGTAGCGCCCGGAACTTTCTGGCGGTGCGGGGCATTGTCTTCTGGTGAATGATGAAACATCCATGCTGCCTTACTCGACGATGTCAAACCCCTACGACGACGACACGCAGCATATGGCGCAATAGCGAGCGTGTCGGCACCCGGATGACCACGGGAAACCATGAAGGGGAGGTTTGAATGAGCTCGCAGCGAGTGTCGGGAACCGCCGTGCAACGAACCATTGCCGTCCTGGGATCTGCGGTTTTCTTCGTGGTCGCCCCATTTACGCTGGCAGGGCTCGTTCCATGGTGGATCACGGGTTGGCAACTCCGGCCGCCGCTCTTTGGTCTGGAGCTGACGCGCGACATCGGCGCGATAACGATTCTCGCAGGTGTGCCTGGGGTCGTCGACGCATTTGCGCGTTTCGCGCTGCAGGGTCTCGGCACCCCCGCGCCCATCGCGCCGCCTCGGAATCTCGTGGTCACCGGTCTCTACCGTTATGTGCGTAATCCAATATACGTCGCGCTCGTTGCCATCATCCTGGGTCAAGCGGTGCTGATGGGCGATTGGCGCCTCATCGTCTACGGCGTGCTGTTGTGGCTCTTCTTCCATGTCTGGGTCGTGGCGGTCGAAGAACCCACGCTCGAAGGGACGTTTGGGAGCGAGTACGAGGCGTTCCGCGCCGCCGTCCCGCGCTGGATACCGCGGATGACCCCATGGCGGTCGAAATGATCGGTGGCCCGCGGTTGTGCGAGCCGCT
>DATGEP010000214.1:0-6297 GCA_035310125.1 Ktedonobacterales bacterium | reverse complement strand
GGGACGCACCACACGCCACTCATGCGCCGTTCCCCTGCCGCTTGGAATGGGCACGCGCTGGAACACCAGCGTATACTCCGAAATACCGTATCCCACGTGTCCTCCACCTCTCCACATTCAGGGGTGATTGCAGCCCCCCGTTTGCCCCCTCGCGATTCGGAGACGAGGGAGCGTAAACACAGTAACGAAACACCCCTGGCGGACTAGCCCGTCCGGCTGCGCGTCGCACGCTATACCCTTCTTACGCTACGCCCACCGTTCGGTTATCTCAGATGTGCCACCCGGTACTTTCATCGCAAGTTCAGTACCCACATCCGCATTACCTTTCCCATTTCCTCTCCGCCCAAAGAATGGTACACTGGACGGTAGTTTGGCGGGGAGAAGTGGGGTATCTGGCATGCGAGCACTTTCGACGAACGGGGTCGCCACACCTGTTGATGCGACGCCCACCATCGCGACAACACCATCAGCCGCGCCCGCGACCGGCACGCACGCACGCGCCGCGTCGGGCTGGGTACGTATCGAGCGCCTCATCCTGCACGGGCTCAACAACCGCGCGGAAGACCTTCAGCTTGTAGACGAGCCAGCCGTGCTCACCGGCGAGAGCGAGCGCTTCTTCGCCCTCCACATCGCGTCCGCCGCCGAACGTGCCGAGTGGCGGGCGCGCTTCGCTGATCCAAATGGCGCTATCGCCGCGCTCTGCCGCGCCCTGCTCGATGGCCACGAGCCGTTCGTCGCTGCTTCCCGCCAACTCGCGCTCCACCTCTTTGAGCAAATGCGACCCCGCACGGTCGCTCCAGGCGATTTCGTCGCCGCCATCTTCACGGATATCGAGAACCGCCGCCGCGTCGCGCTTCTCAAGCTGGACCCCGATCAACGTCTCGCCCGCACCTTCTCCTCTTCCGGCGGGCGCACCCGTGTCTCCATCGCCGCCGCGCAAAATCTGCTTCCCGAGACACGCCACCTGCAAAAGTGCGCGTTGATTGACTTCGGCTCCGATAGCTCCGGCTTCGATGTCACTCTGCTGGATAACCAGGCCGGCCCTCGCAGCGAAGGCGTCGCGGCCTTCTTCTATCGCGGCTTCCTGGGAACCTGTCTTGAGCCATCTTCTCGCCATTGCACACGTACATTCCTACGCTGCTGCGATACATGGCTGGCAAGCTATCGCGATGTCCTCTCCCCCGCCGAGCTAATGCGATTCTATGAGATACGGCGCCTCCACCTCAGTGCGCCCTCCAAAGTGCTCCAGCTCAACCACTTCAGCGTCGCCGCGCTCCCCGCGCATCCGGCGCTTGCGGACGAGCTAACCCAGCGGTTGGCGAATGCGCTCTCAGCAGCCGCTGGTGTGGAAGGTGACTCCATCCACTCCTTCGAGATTCACCCTGCCGTGGCCGCTTCGGTGACTGATCGTCGTATCCTTGAGCTTGATGGCGGCGTCCGCCTCATCATTCCCGCCGATGAGCCTGGACTCATTCAGGTGCAAGCGGAGCGGACCGCCGATAACAAGGTTCGCATCGTCATTGAGTCGCTGACGCTGAAGGAAGTGAGCGACCGATGAGCAATCAGCACCGTCACGCGCGCACACAGCCAGAGGCGCCCGCCGATGCGGTGAATCTCGACCACGAACCGGCGCGCGATTCACCATCCAGCGCAGCCACATCCACTGGCTTGCTGCAAGCGTTGGCGCGGTACGGCGCAGCCGTAGCCGCCATCAGCGCCGCGCTTTCTCTCGCGCCGGATCGGCTTGCTCGCGCGGAGGCGCTGGATCGCCTGGAGTTGGACACTGACCTGCCGCTCTCCGCGTTTGATGCCTGGGATGCGCCCACCGTCGCCGGCTGGTTTGCCGACCTCGGCTCCGATCTGCGCATTGACGTCACACTCTCCGGCAGCGGCTCCCAGCTCTCCAGCGTCACGGCTTCCCTACGCGCCGGTCACGATAGCGTGCGGACACTTACGGACTTTCTCGACGCCGCACACCAGGCACAGCGCGATTCCGGCGACGACCTCACCGTCAATCTCCGGCTTGCCATCGCGAAGACACGAGCGCTCGAAACATCAGCCGCACTGTTGGCGCTGCGCCCCGAATATCTCGGCACACCGGAGATGCTCGCCCGCACAAAAATCGCCACCTTCTACTCCACCACCGCTTTCCACCGCCTGGTCGGCATGCATGCGCTGGCCGACTGGGAGCGGCTGGGGCTGGCCCGCGAAGACGGGCACACCATCGTCGTCCTCTGCGATCGCACGGGCTATCTAGCCGGCGTCGCGCTCGAAGTGCTCGGCGCGCGCGAAGACTCCGTGCCGCGTTGGCTCACCCTCTCGCGCGCCGGATTCCGGCAATTTCGGCAACGTGCCGAGCAGACACGCGCCCTCCGCGACGAAGAAGGTGGCTGGGCAGCCGCGCCGCATGTCCTCACACCCGCGCATCTACAGCTCACATCCCGCGCGCCCGGCCTCGAAGACACCGCCGCCCGCCTCGCCCACCTCCAGACGGGGCTTGCCGCCGCCTATCTCGCCAGCTCCGTCCATACCGGCACGCACAACGAGCTTACCCTCCGCTTTGCCGGCCCGCGTCCCACCATCTGCCGGATTCCGGCAGAATCGGCAACCGCCCCAGCGCCTTTTCCCACCGGCGGAGCGCCGCCCGCCGCACCCGCGCACCCTGGCGATAATGTTGATATTCCGGCAGAATCGGCAACCGGCAACTCTCCCTTGCCCGCGCTTGCAATTCATATTCCGGCAGAATCGGCAACCGAAATCCAAATTCCGGCAGAATCGGCAACCGCATCACCGCATGCCACGCCCGATAGAGAGAAATCGCGCATTCCGGCAGAATCGGCAACTCCCATGCCCTCTTACGCCGCCAGTGCGGCAGCGCACCGTGCCCTCTCCACGTCAAACGAAACGCAGATTCCGGCAGAATCGGCAACTCCCGTCGCTTCCCTACCTGCGCTCGTCCGTCTCTGCGCCTGGGCCTACGATAACGCCTCGCCCGACAAGCTCGCCATCGCCCGTGCGTGCCTGGCCCACGAGCTACCCCACGGCGCGGACATCTCACTGGCCGCCGTAGACGTAGCGGCAACCAGTGCCCTGGATGTCGCGAAAGCCAATTTCGCCCTCTATCTGCGCCACAACACCGAGCAATATTTCTCCATCCGGCAAAAGGCGCTCGACGCCGTAGCCAGCTATGCCACCGCCGTCCGCAAGTCGGTGAGCGACCTGACCGGCGACGTAGTGGACAACGTATACCGCACCGCCGGTCTGCTCGTCGGCGTCATCATCGCCGCGCTCATCCAGCCATCGCTCTCGCTTGGCGTTGCCCGCCTCGCCGCCTTCCTCTACACCGCCTACATCGCGCTCCTCGTCGCGTTCCTCATGCGTGCCCGCTGGCGCCGCTTCGAGCTGGAGAAAACCGGCCTGGAACAGCACCTCGCCGCGATGCCGGAGCTTGGCCCCGTCGAGCGCGAAGCCCTTCACCGCCAGCCCGCTGAGGCCGAGGCCTATTTTACTACCTACTTTCGTCGTGCCTGGCGAATCTACATCGTCCTGGGCATCCTCGGCCTGCTCATCTTCCTGCTCCTCTGGACGCCTCTTGCGCCACTGACGGGCCTGCCGCACAGCCCAGTTCCCACACCCACCCACATTCGGTGATATATCGTGTGCTTACCGCATGACCTCGCCGCCATCCACCACGATCGTCTGCCCCGTCACAAACGCCGCACCGGGCGAGCAGAGATACAGCACGGCGGCGGCGATATCCTCCGGCCTCCCCCATCGCCGTAGCGGAATCTCCCCCGCGACGCGCTCGCGGAAAGCCGCTGTCCGCCCGGAGGACCATTCGTTCTCGATCCAGCCCGGCGCCACCGCGTTCACGCGGATATCCGGCGCCCACTCGCGTGCCAGGCTCCGTGTCAGCGCCAGCACTCCCGCTTTGCTCGCCGCATACATCTCCCCAACGAGTCCGCCGTACCCGTCGTACGCGTGGTTCCAGCCCACATTGACGATAACCCCTCCGGCAGCGGCGCGGATATGCGGCGCGGCGGCGCGGCAGCAGAGCCACGTTCCCTTCAGATCTACGCGCATCACACGGTCCCATCGCTCTTCGTCGCTCAATCCAGCGGACTCGCTGCTATTGGCGCTTGCCCCCGCATTGTTGATCCACAGGTGCGGCCCACCAAGCTCCGCCGCGATTCCCGCCAGATGCTCCACGTCATCGGCCAGAGTCACATCCGCTCGCGCCGCCCGTGCGTTCCCGCCCGCCGTCCTAATCGCCGCCACCGTCGCCAGTGCGGGCGCTTCGGCATGCCCATATGCCACAACCACCAGCGCGCCGGCGGCGCCCAGCGCTACCGAGATTGCCCGCCCAATTCCTCGTCCACCGCCCGTTACGACTGCTACCTGCCCGGCCAGCGGTCGCGCCGGCACGGTCACATCAGCCGCATCCGTCCGCTCACCCATCCCAGCGCCTCCTCTCATATCGTTTGTCGTAACCGCGTACCAATCCGATACGACCCAGGTATCGCGGCGACAGCATCATCACAAGCGTAGCGCAATCCAAGCGGAACGGCGAGAATTCAGGGCGCGAAAACCTTGACGGGCCGCTACCGGTGAGGTATGCTGAGCGTGCCATAGGTGGGTAGCTCAATTAGGCAGAGCAGCGGTCTCCAAAACCGCAGGTTGCAGGTTCGATTCCTGTCCCACCTGCCACCATCCCTCAGTCCTGAATTCAAGCCTCTTTCAGGCGAGTGCGTCAGCCGATTCTTACCCGAATTCTCGCATCAAACCGCTGCTGCTATCGTCGTAACTGCTGCTCGCAGACCCCTCATAGAAGCTGCGGCGGTTACGGCAGATGTGGGCAGCGGTTTTCTGTTGTTCGGCTATTCTATTTTGGCCTGCGGAAAGCGGTCTGTCCACCTCATCTACCACGTATAGGCTAATGAGCGAGCGTCCCCAGAGCATAGCCCTGGGCCTCCCAGAGAGGCGAGGGGTAACCTCGAGGGATGCGGATGAGATTATATGTCTCGCGCACAAACGTACGTGTGCTGAGTCCTGGGTCTTGCTTCCAGCATCTACTCATGAATAGCAAGGAAGAGAGCGTCTAGTGGCTACCACAGACTTGTATTTGCAGACTTGGGGAATTACGGGGAATCTCGGCGTGAAGGTCGCGGTAGATCCCGCCTTAATCCAAGGCTATCGCGGCGTCTTCGGTCCCGCCTTGCTTGTGCCCTTTGAGACATCATCCTACGGCACCTCAACAGGGCCGAAGATCACACTTCACTCGCTCGAAGGGGTGAACGTGTGGAATACCGAACGCGGCATGATGCTCGGCTTGCGTATCCCGTCCCAAGTCGTCGGTGTGAATACACGATACCTCCCGGTGCCCGTAACCGATGAGCAGATCGAGGAGATCGAGAAGCGGCGGAATGGCGAGGCGGTGATGCTGAGAATCGCCCTGACGGGTCTGGCCACCGTTCCGAATCAGGAGCACCAGATAGGATACGTGATTCAGCGGCAGGACGGCTCACCGACCACCGAGCCGCCCCCCCGTCTAGAACTCCGCGACCTGCATGCTATGAGCGACGACGGAGAACAGCTCCGTATCGAACGTGAGCAATGGCTTAAGATACTAGAAGGCGTGGGCTTTGGCATGCGCCGACTGGTCGAGCTACCCCAACCAACCCTTCCGGCGGGTGATGACACGCGGTGGGCTGAGTGCATGCGGCTCCTGAACAGCGCAACGCAGGCATTCCGGTCGAACCACTATGAAGACGTCCTCAGCACCTGCCGCAAGATCATTGAGGGCGTAACAGAGGTCCTGTGCAACCGGTGGGGCATCGTGCGCGACCACAAGAAGCCCATCACGCAGTGGGCGAAAGATCTGCCCGCACAGTTAGCGACTATCTGGCCGCACGACCCAGAGGATGGGCAACTATTCGCCGCCCTGCTCACCACATCTTTCAAGTGGACCAACGGCGCCCACCACTATGGATCCGGCATCCCTCTGCGCGAGGAAGTGTCGTTTGCACTGTCGCTGACCACGGACCTGCTCGTGTTTGGGGCGCAGGTGCTCTCAGCCTCATCCGCGTCGACAACGCCTTAGGACCCATCTGGTTCATGTCAGAGCCTCGCCACGACACCTACAAGCGAGGGATGTGATAGCTCTTAAATCACGCGCTCATTGCCTCCGTCTACAGGGATCTGCGCCCCGGTGGTCCTGGCGAAGATGGGGCCGCAAAGCTCCGCGACCACCTCCGCCACATCGCGACTCGATACCTCGACACGCAGCACGTTATTGCG
>DATGEP010000213.1:0-5065 GCA_035310125.1 Ktedonobacterales bacterium | reverse complement strand
CTCACCGGCGGCGGTACTGGCGTCGCTGAGGCGGCGGGAGCTGGCGGCGGTGTGGCCGGCTTGTCCGCGTAGCTCGACGGCATGCCCGCGCCCCGGCGCAGAAGCTCCGCCAGCGGTTCCACGAGATCAATCGGCAGGGGGAACACGATAGTCGAGTTTTTCTCCACGGCGATCTCCGTAAGCGTTTGCAGGTAGCGTAGCTGGAGCGCCGCCGGCTGCGTCTGGATCGTCTGCGCCGCGTCGGCCAGCGTCTGGGCGGCCTGATATTCGCCCTGCGCCAGCAGCACCTTCGCGCGCTTCTCGCGCTCGGCCTCGGCCTGTTTCGCCATCGCGCGCTGCATCGTGGAAGGCAGCTCCACGTCCTTGATCTCCACCAGCGTGACTTTGATGCCCCAGCGCTCCGTCTGCTCGTCAATGATCGTCTGGATGCTGCGGTTCATCTGCTCGCGCTCGGCCAGCAGCTGGTCTAGCTCGGACTGGCCGATGACATTGCGCAGCGTCGTCTGTCCAATCTGCACCGTCGCGCGGTAGTAGTCCAGCACGTTGTTGACCGCGTCGTTGGCATTGACGACATAGAAGTAGACCACCGCGCTAACCTTCACGGTGACGTTGTCGCGCGTCACGCCTTCCTGCGGCGGTAGCTCGATGGTGACGATACGCATGTCAATCTTGCGCATCTTGCTGATGAACGGCGGCACCCAGAACAGGCCCGGTCCCTTCGCACCGATCAGCCGGCCCAGCACGAAGATGACGCCGCGCTCGTACTGGTTCACCACACGTAGACCCGCCATGAAGAACAGGAAAAGGAATACAATCAGGACGCCGCCAGCGCTGGCGAGCCCGACAACTAGACCCTGATCCATAGGAAACACTCCTCGCATCACTGGCGCCCGTGAGAGCGCCCGTCACAGTAGGCGTCCGGCGGACGCCCTACGAGTGGCCGCTAGTCGTAGGACAGCGGCTCGACAATCAGCTTCAGACCGTCCCGCGCGACGATTCGCACGGAGCTAGCAACCTCCGCATGTATGCCGATACTTTTGTTGACTTCATCTAACTCCGCCAACCAAATCTCACCCAGCACGCGCACGCGGCCCGCCGGCGCGAGCGGCTCCAGCACTACCGCCGTCTGGCCGATCAAGCCGTCCCCGCCCGCGGTGGTGCGGCCATGCTGTGAGCGGACAGCGTAGCGAATGACCATCAGCGCGATGAAGCCCATGCCACCCGCCACCGACCAGATCAGGAACGGACTCACCGTCGGACCTCCCGGAGCCGCGCCCGAATCGAAGAAAATCAGCGAGCCGGCCACGAAACTAAGCAGCCCGGTCACCGTCAGCACGCCATGTGTTGGCATGCGTACATCCACTGCCAGCAACAGGACCGCCAGCACCATCAGGAGAAACCCCACCCAGCTCACGCTGAGCGCCAGCGCGCCGATGACGAAGAGCACGAGCGCGAGCGCTCCCAGCACTCCGGGCACGAGCGCGCCCGGATGCGCCAGCTCCAGGTAGAGGCAGATGGCCGCGGCGACGAAGAGGAGGAAGAGCGCGTTGGGGTTGTGGAGAAGGCCCTGGGGGGTGCTGGCGGCGCCGTTGGCCGCCTGTAAGAGCGTGATGAGCAGCCAGAAAAGGAGCCCGAAAATCCCTACGATGACGGCAAAGAGCGCGGCGATGCCGGGCCACACGCGAGCATGATGAGCGTGCTCCCGCGCATATGGGTGGCGATGGACGAAACGCGCCATGGCTTCGGTCCTATCTCTCGGCCTGGGCATCCCTCCGTCCGGCTCGGCGCCTGCCCGCTGAAGGTGGCGGGGCGACATCCCGCATGTGGAGGAATCTCAAGCTCGCCTGTTGAGTATACGTTCAAATGGTACATGCGTTGTACGCGCCGTGCGAAGATCGAGGACATCCTTCGGCGGGCGGCGGTATACTGTATTATCGGACGTGAGCGCACGCGCTACAATGGGCTCGTAGCAATTCGCATAGAGGAGACAGCAGTGGCAACGGATCAGAACCAGTTTGACGTCTTCGTCATCGGGTCGGGCATTGGCGGCTACGTCGCCGCCATTCGCGCCGCCCAATTGGGTGGGCGCATCGGTATTGTCGAGAAACAGTACATTGGCGGCACGTGTCTCAATGTTGGCTGTATTCCCTCGAAGGCGCTGCTGCACATCGCGCAGACGTATGCTCAATTTGCTGAGCTTGGCAAGCTGGGCATCAAGGTCGAGACGCCGCCCAAGTTTGATATGAGTGTCGCAGTCGCCTTCAAGGATAAGGTGGTGAAGCAGCTCACCGGCGGCGTCGCGCAGCTTCTCAAGGCGAACGGCGTCACGCTGTTTGAGGGTACGGCCACGGCCAAGTCTCCCACGCAGGTTGCCATTGCCCTCAAAGACGGCACGACGCGCGAGATCACGACGCGCAAACTGATTCTGGCGAACGGGTCTGTGGTCATCCGCCCGCCGTTCCCTGGCCTGGATGGGCGCAACGTCATTTTCAGTGACGATGCGATGAATATGCCAAAGGTTCCCGATAGCCTCGTCTGCATCGGCGGTGGCGTCATCGCCGTCGAGCTGGCGTGCATGTTCCACGCGCTCGGCACCAAGGTGACCATTGTCGAGATGCTGCCTTCCATCATCGCCAACGAAGACGAAGAGGTCAGGAAGGCGCTCACCCGCTCGCTGACCAAGCGCGGCATACAGATCAATACCGGCGCCACTGTCCAATCCATCGAGGATGCCGGCAATCTCAAGCGAGTCACCGCCTCCACCGCCAGCGGCCCACAGACGTTTGACGGCGAATATGTGCTGGTGGCTGTGGGGCGTAAGGCCAATCCCACCGGGCTGGACGGTCTCGTCTCCGCTGGCCTCGCCATGGATCGCGGGCGCGTGGTCGCCAATGAGCGTATGGAGACGAACCTTCCCGGCGTCTATGCTATCGGCGACCTGGTTGGTAAGACGTGGCTGGCGCATGTGGCCGAGACGGAGGGTGAAGTCGCCGCCGAGAATGCGCTGGGCCACGACGCGAAGATGGATTACACTGTGGTTCCCCGCCCCATCTTCACCTTCCCCGAAATCGCTTCCGTCGGACTCACCGAGGCGCAGGCACGAGAGCGCTCGCAGAATGTACGCGCTGAGAAGTTCCCCTGGGTGGCGAATGGCAAAGCCCTTGCCAGCGATGAGACCGAAGGCTTCACGAAGGTTATCCTGGGTGAGTACGGCGAGCTGCTGGGCGCCGCAATCTTTGGTCCCGACGCCACCAACCTCATTACTGAGTTCTCGCTCGCCATGCGTGCGGAGCTGACCGCCGATGAGGTGATCGCCACTATCCACCCGCACCCGACCTATAGTGAGGCACTGCGCGAGGCGACGCTGGCCGCCGAGCACCGCCCCATTCATATCTTCATGCGCACGGCGGCAGCCGCCAATCGCTAGCAAGAACCCGATTCTTCTCGCCGTCCCTTCTGCCCGCCTTGGGCTTAGCTCTGTTCGCTTCGGGCGCGGCAACTGGTCAATTCCCAGCAGCCGGCCATTATGGTTGTTGAGGTGGCCTCCGCACGCGACACCTCACGACGCACCGGGCGCTCTTAGAGCGGAGTAAGCCCTTCGCAGAGCAGCTCTAGCAGGTCGCGCGGCGGGCTTATCTCGTCGCGCAGGCCGGGGAAGCCGCCCCAGGTGAAGACGGTGCGCAGGTAGGTGATGAAGGGAACGCCCTCCCAATCGTCGCCACGGAGCGGGGCGTCTATGCTCGCGCCGCCAAAGGCGATATGCGGACCATCGCCGCCGCTGACATTGGCTTTGTGTAGGGCGTCGGGAGCGAAGCCGAGGTAGTACTGGCTGGGCGAGTAGCCCTCTTCATCATCGGCTGGCGATTCGTCCACGAGGGCATCTATATAGGCTGGCATGAGGGAGCGCCTCCTCCCTGGGCTAGAGGTTGGATAGCAAGGCTCGACTGAATAGGGCCACCTGCCGGCCATGATACCGCGAGCGGTCAATGGCTCGAAGCGGTGAGGTTACCACTGGCCCCTATAGGTGCGTCTTCCGGCGCCGCGACGACGCATGCGCGTCAGGTATACTACGTTTTGGCGGTACACATGCTCCGCCGCGCGCTCGCATACGCCATGTGCGGCGCCGGGGCGGATATGCGCAACGCGGGAGGCGCCGATGACAGAGACGGGCGAGCTGCCGGAGCCGTCGCAAACAGCCGGCGCGCCGGCGCGGGCGATCGAGCGGGGGGCGCCGCTCGCGACGATGGATGCCCTGCGCGAGGATGTGCATACCCTCGGGGACCTCGTGGGCCAGGTGGTGCGCGAGCAGGCCGGGGATCGCATCTTCGGGCTGGTGGAGGAGGTGCGGCTGGCCGCCATCGCCGCCCGCGAAGGCGACACGCCGGACGACACCCGCGAGCGTGCGCTACTGGAATGGGCGGAGCGGCAGACCACGGCGGACCTCACGCAGGTCGTACGCGCCTTCACCGTCTACTTCCACCTCATCAATGTCGCCGAGCAGCACCACCGCGTTCGCCGGCTGCATGAGCGCGAGCAAATCGGCCTGCCCCTGCCCGAATCCCTGGCCGCCGCCGTTCAAGCGCTGCGCGAGCAAGGAACCTCTGAGGCACGGCTGGCCGCGTTGCTGCCGGCGCTGCGCGTCCATCCGGTCTTCACGGCGCATCCCTCCGAAGTGCGCCGCGCGACGCTGCTGGAGCATCTGGAACGCTGCGCCGCGCTCCTTGCCGAGCACGGCACCTTCAAGGGCAACCCACCCCGCCGCCGCGCCATCCACGACGCGCTGCGCTCCGCCATCACGCTCGTCTGGCAGACCGCCGAAACGCGCACCGAGCGCCCCAGCGTCCTCGACGAAGTTCATAGTGTCGTGCGTGTCCTCGCCGGCACGGTCTACGACGTCGCGCCCGCCGTACAGCGCGCGCTCGAAGCCGCAATCCAGACCGATACTCCGGCGGTCACGCGAGCGCCGGAGGCCATACCCTTTCTTCAACTTGGCTCGTGGGTGGGCGGCGACCGCGACGGCAACCCGTTCGTCACGCCGGAGGTGACGGTTGCCTCGGCCCGGCTG
>DATGEP010000212.1:0-33755 GCA_035310125.1 Ktedonobacterales bacterium | reverse complement strand
ACGACGCTGCTGCCGAACAGCTCCAGGGCGGCGATGTCGGAGGTGGATGAGAGGAGGTTGCCGCGATCTACAAAGCGGGCGACGATGGGGAAATCATTCCAATCGGCGGCCTGGGCATCGGAACTGGAGAATGGAGGGCCGAAGACGGCGAGGTTGAAGGAGCGGACACCGAGAGTATCCAGGGCAGCAAGGATGGTGGCGGCGAGCGGCTCGGCAAGGGTGGCAGGCTCGGCGGGATCGAGCGCGCCGGCGGCGTAGGTGGGCGCGAGGAGGACGATTTCGCGCTCTTTGCTGGGAGTGAGGGAGGCGAAGCGCTCCACTTTGTCATCGGCGAAGTCGTCACCGGTGGCGGTTGAGAGGCCGAGGACGCGGTGGACGGCGGCGAGGTCGGTGAAGTAGTCGCCGCCGGTTTCGCGGTGGTAGCGGTCGGCGGCGGCGCGCCAGAGGGCCACGCGGGCGTGTGGCATGGCGGCGCTGAGGGTCATCTGGACGTGGCCGTGAGTCTGGGACGCGCCGGAGCGCCAGAGGCAGTTCCAGAGCAGGAAGAAGTGGCGCGCGGCGGGGTCGGCCTGGTGCGCGCGGGCGGCCCACTCGCCGGCGGTTTCGAGGATGTCAGCGATGAGGTCGGCATCTATGGCGAGGGGATCGTGACGGTCGAAGATACCGACGGCGTGCCAGCCGTCGGCTTTGGCGGCATTGGCGGAGGTGACGATATGCCGCCCACGGACGCGCCCGAAGGTGTCGGCGGGGGTCTTGTGGTCGGGGTCGCAGAAGTCGTCGCCTTCGGAAGCGGCGATACGCTGGGCAATCTCCGGCGCTAGCTCGCCGTGGTGCGGGGTGCTGCCAGAGCCGGGACGGCGGCTGCGTAGGGGATTGAAGGTCGCACCCTCGAAGGTCCAGCGATTGGTGACGCGGACGATACGCTGGCGCAGGGTGGCGTCTATGGAGCCGAAGGTGCGCTCCAGCCAGGGATACATCTCCGGCGGCGGGACGATGGCGCCCTCGCTGGCGACGATGGAGAAGAGGCGGTTGGCGAGGGCGCGCTCATGCTCAGGTAGCGCGGCGATGCGATCGGGCAATTGGCCTATGTTTGACGTGGTGGCTTCGCTGCGTGCGTCGTCCATGCGATGGTACTCCTCTCAGCCGGTAAATCGGCGAAAGCTGTTTCGTCTTTGCTCAAATCGTAGCATGGTTTGAGCCATCTGGATCTGATCGCCGTTCCGTAATCGCTGTGGGGAAACGCGGCTGTTAAGAGCGCGGAGCGCGCCGGTTGCCTGTCCCCAGGCGCCGCGTGTCTGCGCCTCACCGGCCATGGTGCGCAGGCGCTCAACATGCCCTGTAGGCACGTGAACGAGACAGCAATCCACTACCCCGTGCGCGCGGCGGCGAGGCGCTGGAGCTCCTGGGCGCGGCGATAGAGGGCGACGTATTGCTCGGCGGAGGCGTCCCACGAGTAGTCGGCGAGCATGGCGCGCTGCATGAGGTCGCACCAGACTTCAGGAAACTTGTAGACTTCGAGGGCGCGCATGACAGCGGCAAAGAGATGGAAGGGATCATAGCGGGTGAAGGCAAAGCCGTTGCCGGTGTTGGTGCCGGGGTCGAACTCTTGCACGGTGTCGGCGAGGCCGCCGGTGCGATGGACGATGGGGATGCTGCCGTAACGCATGGCGAGCATTTGAGTGAGGCCGCACGGCTCGAAGCGCGATGGCATGAGGAGCATATCGGAGCCGGAGTAGATGCGCTGGCTCATTTCGGCATTGAAGGTGAGCTGCACGGTCACTTGTTGTGGGTAGCGGAGGGCGAGACGCTGGAACATGGAGTGGTAGTGCTGGTCGCCGGTGCCGGAGACGATAAGCTGGATGCCTTGCTCCAGGAGGGGGATAGCGACCTGATCGAGCAGATCGAAGCCTTTCTGGTCGCTGAGGCGCGAGATGATGCCAATGATCGGGGTGCGGTCGGAGATGGGCAGGCGGGCCACCTCTTGCAAGGTGCGCTTGTTGGCTGGGCGCTGCTCAAGCGAGAAGGCGTCGTAGTGGGCGGTGATGTAGGGGTCGTTGGCGGGATCATGCTCGCGGACATCAATGCCGTTGAGAATGCCGTAGAGGCGATCGTGCCGGCTGCGCAGGACGGGGTCCAGGCGCTCGCCAAATTCAGGGGTGAGGATTTCACGGGCGTAGCGGGGGCTGACGGTGCTGATGGCGTCGGCAAAGAGGATGCCACGGCCCATGAGGTCCACCACGTTGGCAAGCTCAAGAACTTCAGGGTACAGAAAGCCTTCTTCGGCGACACCAGCGACTTCGAGGATGCGGTAGCCAAAGATGCCCTGGAAGGCAAGGTTGTGGATGGTGTAGACGGTGGCGGCGGAGGAAAGGATGGGATCGTCGCGGTAGATGGTCTTGGTCCAGTTGGGGACGATGGCGGTGTGCCAGTCGTTGCAGTGAATGATGTCGGGCGCCCAGCCGAGGGTGCGAACACATTCGAGGACGGCGCGGCAGAATAGGATGAAGCGTTCGCCGTCATCGTTGTAGCCGTAGAGTTTTTCGCGCTGGAAGTAGCGCTCATTATCAATAAAGTAGAAGGGGACACCTTCGCTGGGAGGCGCCTCCAGCACGCTGACTGTCTCTATTTCGTGGTTCATGGGAATAGAAAGATCGGTGAGGATGGTTTCGAGCTGCCAGCGATCGGGGTCAATAGTCTTGTAGCGAGGCAGGGCTACACGCACGTCGTGGCCGAGGCGGCGCAGGGCGCGCGGGAGGGCGCCGACGACGTCGGCAAGGCCGCCGGTTTTGACGTAGGGGACGCCTTCGGAGGCGATGAAGAGGATACGGAGCGGGGCGCCACGCAGCGCGGATTCGACATCCAGCGGCGCGGAGGCGGGTCCGGCCTCTTCTTCGACGGTGGAAGGCGGCACCTGAACGCCGAGCCGAATGCTGGAGGCGGTGGGATAGGCGGGATAGGTGGCGCTCACGGCGGGTGGGACCATCTGAGGCATAGCAGATCCTCCGGTATTCTCTCATATGAGGCCGGAACATTCCGTTGTCCGGTGCTTTGCTTTTGCTCGCTCCCCGTCCCTGTGGGGGGTGCATCGCAGTATATCAGCCGGTGGATAGGAGGCGCCAGGGGGAGATTTGGTATCCTCAGCGGTGAATACGAGCGCGGCGGCGAAGGTCGCGGTCGGGGATGAGAGATACTATGAGCGCGGCGGGACAGGCGGGCAGGAAGTGACGGGGCGTGCTATGCTGAGGATGCCTCGTGGGAGATCGTGTATATCTCAGCCTCCAGGTGGCACAGCATACGCGCCGGAAGGCGAGGGGCTACAAGTGTGGGAGCATAACGATGAGTGATGATATCGAGAACGACGTCGAGAACGCGGTGGTACGAAACAATGAAGCGGAACAGCGATATGAGCTGGAGGTAGACGGGCATCTGGCGGTCATCGAGTACGAGCGGGGGCCGGAGCGGGTGTTGATCATGCACACGGAGGTGCCGGCGGAGCTGGAGGGACATGGTGTGGCGGGGAAGATGGCGCGGTTCGCGCTGGAGGATGCGCGGGCGCAGCATCTGGCGGTGGTGCCACTCTGTCCGTACGTGGCAGGCTACATTCGCCAGCACCAGGAGTACGCCGATCTGGTGTCGCCGGGGCATCGGTCGAATATGAAGCCCGAATGAACGGGAAACGGTAGCGTGCGAGCGCCAGGGTCTTTTCACCCCACGGAGAACCAGCGGCAAACGGCGAGAAGTCAGTGGCTGAGGGCCGCGCCAGGCTGGCTGGCGGCCAAGCGGACACTTGCGCGCGGCATGAGGGTACGCTACGATAACACCAGTTGCTATCGTTTGTGTAGTATCGTGCTCCGCTCCGTTGAGCTATAGGGCGTCCGGTGGACGCCCCTGTGGCGGGCGCAGCAGGGAGCGCCCCTACGGATTTGTATCGCCGGGAGAAGATAATGGCAGTTTCGCGCGAGCGGTTCGAGCAAGGAATGACCTATGAGCAGTTCAAGGAGCAGATGACGCGCAACCAGGAGCGGTTCGTAGCAAATGAGCATGCGCTGACGCTGGAATCCACGGATCTGGCGGCGTTTCAGCACCTGCCCCAGCCGCTGAATGTGCTGGTGATCGCGGAGGATTGGTGCGGCGATGTGGTTGACAATCTGCCCATACTAGGGCGCGTCGCGCATGAAAGCGGGAAGCTGAATGTGCGGGTATTCCTGCGCGATCAGAACCTGGACCTGATTGATCAGTACCTTAAGGAGGGCAAGTTTCGCTCGATTCCGGTCTTCGTGTTCTTCGATGACGCATTCAACGAGATTGGGCGGCTTACCGAGCGACCGGAGAGTGTGACGGCGCGACGCGCGGAGCAGCGGCGCGAGATCTACGTGCGGCATCCGGAATTTGGATCGCCGGAGACGCCGATCAGCCAGCTTCCGGAGGATGTGCGGGTGAAGCTGATGGAGGAGATGGCGGCGATGCGGGATACGTCGCGGACGGCGGACAGCCAGGAGACGGTGCGAGCGCTGCGCGAGATTGTCGCGGTGGTGCGCGCGTAGGGGGCCGTACCTTCCCGCCGATCGTCGGGCGTCCACCGGACGCCCATACAAAAACGGGGGTGGGCGCGGCAGACGGGCGCAGCAGGCAGCGCCCCTACCGCGTTCACGGGGGCGGGGCGCGAGGCGGCGGGCGTCCACCGGACGCCCCTACACGCCCGTGGACGATGCCCACGTCCCACCCGGATTTGGTATGACCACTAGCGCGCTGATGGGAAGGCGAGCGCACGTTTTTTTATGCGTCGCCCCAGCGAGGAGATGAAATGGCGCAACATCTGGTGAAGGTGAGCATCACGTATTGTTCTGAATGTGGCTATGAGCCGCAGACGCTGGCGCTGACAGAGGCGCTGATGAAAACGGTCGGGCGCGACCTGTCTGAGATCGAGCTGATTCCCTGGGACGAAGGATCGTTTGATGTGACGGTGGATGGCGAACTGGTGCATTCGATGTATCGCGAAGGCGGTTTCCCTGAGCACACCACCGTTATCGAAGCCGTGCGGCGGCACCAGGGAGCTGCCTGACACCCAGAAGAGGCAGCGCCCCGTGCCGGAGGATGCCGGCGCGCGCCGTCCCGATCAATATCCGCCCTGGTTCGTGCCAGGGTTTCCGCCTGGGCTCGTGGGCGAGGAATTGCCTCCGCAGGCGACCACGCTGGCGCCAATGAGCATTAGCATCACGAGCACACATATCCAACGTCTGATGTGGATCCGAGCCATTGTACCCACCTCCTTCTTTGTCTCGTTCGATCACGGCTACCCACATGATCTACGTGGCGCGGTAACAGTGGCATGGATGTTACAGAAGGACGAGCATGAGGGCGGCGAGGCCGGTGAAGGCCAGCAGGGTGCCGTAGGAGGAGCGGACGGATGGCGAGCCGTACTGGGCGATGACGACGACGCCAAGCACGGCGGCCTCTGCCGCGAGCCGGCCGGGGGTCCACATGTCGCCCCAGAGAATGCCGTTGGTGATACTGAACGTGAAGGCGTAGGCGAGGACGAAGATGGGGATGGGATCGAGCAGCGCCGCGCGCCAGCCACCAGCGCGGTAGGAGCGCCAGATCGCGCGAATGGAGATGACGCAAGCGAAGACGACCGGCACGACGACGAAGCCGGCGATCATGCCGAACTCCCGCAGGAGGTGATCCTGCCAGAGGCCGTGAAAAGGGACGAGCGAGATGCCGTCGCTGACGCCGGCTCCGGCGGTGTCGCCGGCTAGCAAGGGCCACTTGCCCCAAACGATACGCAGGATAACCTGCCAGAGCATGAACGGGCCAAGCGCGACGGCGGCGCTCCAGGCGAGGGTGCGCCAGCGCCGCTCGACGAAGAGAGGAAGCGCGAGCAGGGGCAACGTGAGGATGAGCTGTTCGCGGGTGAGCAGCGCCGCGGCGATGGCGAGCGCACTGTAGAGGTAGCGCTGCTTGCGGAGGAAGTAGACCGCGACGACGACCCACATGACGGCGAAGGGGTCCGCGAGGTCGCGCAGGTAGCCGAGGATTTCGCCGCAGAAGAGTCCGGCAGCGGCGCCCAGCCAGCGCGAGGCACCAGCCGCGACGGCCATCATGCCGACGAGCCAGACGACAATCAGCACGGCGAAGAAGTTGACGGCCAGCAGCGCGTAGGGCACGAGATGCGGCTGGCCGAAGCTCGCCAGGAAGGCGGTTATAGGATAGAGAATGCGTTCGGCGCGGACCACGCCAAACGCATTGTCAAAGCCGCAGTTTGGCGGGTGGTGGGCGCAGATGAAAGCCTGGCTGGGGTCGAGCGCCTCGACGTAGAAGAACTGGCCGTCGAAGCCGATGGGGTTGTTGTTCATGACGACGCTGAGGAGGCCCGTATGGCTAGCGACGCCGGTGCCAACATCGGCAAAAGCGGCAACGCCGCGCCAGGTGCGCTTGGTGCCATAGCCTTGCTCGACGAAGTAGGTGAGCGAGATGAGCACAAGCCACGCGGCGACGACCAGCACCGGCGCGATGGGCGCGAGGCGCCGGGCGATGGCCTTTGAGTGGACCAGCGCGGGATGCGCCCGCAGCCGCGCGATCTTCTTTGCCTGCTCCGGAGTTAAGATATCGAGCATAAGTCCTTGCATCTTCAGGTAATCTACGTACGTCATGCGCTGGGTGACGACCACGTGGGTGCATTGGCAGGAAGATGAACGCAGCCGATGGTATTCTAGCGGGTTGCGTGCCACCATCGCCAATTCGTGGGAGTCATGGAGGCGTTCACCGCGCACATTCCGTTCCCACCATATTCCGTTCCTACAATTGCGCCACTGCATGTCCCCACTGGTGATCCACAGCGAGACGAAGCCTTCGCCGGAGCGGTAGTGGGGCGATGGGTGGCGGAAGAAGGTTAACCGTACAGTTTACCTGCCTTACGGGGGCGGGATGCTGAGCACTACCTGGGCGTTGTCCTTCGGAGGCGCCCAGAGGTCAGGAAGCGCTACTGAGCGACGCCGAGCCCTGCTCCCCGAGAGGGATAGGGGGTGTGCCAGTACTCAGCTCCAGTGTGAGTATTGAGCGCGTAGAGCACACCCCCGTGTTTATCGAGGCGCACCAGATAGACGGCGCCATCGAGGACGACCGGCTGGCAAAACGAGACGCTAGGGCTACTCCCCAGAGGCTGGTGCCACAGGATCTCCCCATCCGCGCTGCGGAGCGCATAGACTCCATCGGCAGTGAGGTAGAGGACGTCATTGGCAATGATGGCTGGGTCGCGTAGATACTGTCCCGGAGCCGCAAACGGCTGTCGCCAGCGCAGCGCGCCGCTCTTCGCATTGAGGGCGTAGAGGGAGCGATCGCCCGAGCTGACGTAGATCGTCTCGTGCTGGACAACCGCGCCAATGTAGCTGTCTATGGGATAGCGCCAAACCTCTGTGCCAGTCTCGACATCGAAAGCAAAGCAATGGCCCTTCGGTGGGTAGCCGCCGCCGCCAGTGCCGGCATAGAGCAGATGGCCCGAGACGACAGGCGGCCCGCTCAGATACCTCGGTTCCTCCGGTTGATAGCGCCAGCGGATCTGTCCATCCTGGGTGTTGATGGCAGAGATGCCCCTCTGGGTCGAGGTATAGAGCGTCTGGTCAGCGAGGGCATGGAGCGCAAGCGTTTCCTCCTCCAGTGTATTGATGGCTTCTACGCGCCAGCGGACAGCCCCATCCTGCGCGTTCAGAGCATAGGTGCCGCTGTACACGGTGCCATCATGCACCAGCGGCACCGCCCAATCCATGAAATGCCCGCCGGAGACCCGGGCATCAGTCGGGGTCCACCAGCGCAGCGCTCCATCGTCAGCAGCGAACGCGCAGGTATACGAACTAAAAAAGCCGTCAATACAGACATAGACCATGCCATTGACGCCATCCCCATCCACCACTCGCGGAGTCGCGAAGTGCACCCGTGGCGGCGGCGGAACACTCACCTCTGGAGGATAAATCACCTCCCTGGTCCTGATGAGCTTCACCTGCTGGCACCAGCGCGCCCTACCGTCTGCGGCATTGACGGCATAGAGGCAACCCCCGGCGGCAAGGTAGAGGGGCCGGTGCTCGCGCACCGGCGCGGCCGTCGTCACGACCGGAACTGGTGGCGGGGCGTCACACCGGTCCAGGCGCACGATCGCCTCCAAGGCCGGCAGTTCAATCTGGTGCATAGCTGGAGCCTCCTCGTCCGACAGGATATGGTGCCGTATACTCGCTTGCCGCACGACTCACGCTTTTTGTGCCCCAGAGTCTCCACAAATCAAGGATCGGTGAACAGATCGAACACCCGCTTTCGGCTGTATCACATTGTAGCGTAACGTTCTTACTGCGCTGGCGCTCGCCGCCGCCGTCCGCTAACCCGCCCGCTCAATCGCTACCGGCACGAAGCCTTCGCCGGGGCGGTAGTCGGGCGATTGGTGGCGGAAGAAGGTGTTGTAGAGATGGGCATAGTGGCCGGCGCGGCGTAGCAGGCCGTCGTGGGTGCCCTCTTCGACGATCTGGCCGTGATCGAGAACGAGGATGCGGTCGGCGTGGCGGATGGTGGAGAGGCGGTGCGCGATGAGGATGGCGGTGCGGTCCTTGAGGACGATGTCCAGCCCCTCCTGGATCTGGGCTTCGGTGAGTGGGTCCACGCTGGCGGTGGCTTCGTCGAGGATGAGGATGGCGGGATCTTGCAGGAGGACACGCGCGAGGGCGACGAGCTGGCGCTGGCCCATTGAGAGGCCCTTGCCGGCTTCGCCAACGGGCGTATCGAGTCCCTGGGGCAGCGCGTCGAGCCAGTCGCCGCCGTCCTGCCTCCGCGTGAGAGCAAGCTGCGTTCCGGCGGGACCCATGATAGCGCGGGCGACCTCGGCGACCTCGGCGTCGGTGGCTTCGGGGCGGGCATAGCGGATGTTATCGGCGACGGTGCCGGAGAAGAGGAATGGCACCTGTGGCACGATGCCGAGACGCTGGCGGTAGGCGCTGAGGTCGAAGGAGCGGATGTCGCGACCATCAATCAGGAGCTTGCCGCCCTGGAACTCGTAGAAACGGGCGACGAGCTTGGCGATGCTGGATTTGCCGGCGCCGGTGTGGCCGACGAGGGCGAGGGTCTCGCCTGCGGGGATGGTGAGGTTGAAGCTCGTGAGGACCGGCTCACTGGAACTGTAGCGGAAATCGAGGTTGCGGAACTCGATGCGCCCGGCGAGGCACGTGAGGCGCTGGGTGTCGGATTGGATGATGCGCGGGTCGGCATCTATGAAGGCGAAGACGCGCTCGCTGGCGGCGAGGCCAAGCTGTAACTGGCTCCAGAAGGAGGCGATGCTGGTGAGCGGGAACCAGAGAATGGCAATAGCCTGCGCAAAGAGGAACCAGGCGCCAGGAGTGACGGCGCCGTGAAGGACCGCGAGGCCGCCGAAGTAGACGACGATGACGGTGCCGATGCCGGCGATGGTGTTGAGCACCGGGAAGATGCCGGTGAAGATGAGGCCCTGGCGCAAGTTGACCTGGTAGGACTGTTCGTTGACGCCGCGAAACTCACCATAGATGGTCTGCTCCTGGCGGAAGTTCTTGGCGATGGAGATGCCGCTGATGGTTTCCTGCACGGTGGTATTGACACGGGCAAGGGCGCGGCGGGCGCGCTGGGTGGTGGTGCGGGCGATGCGGCGGAAGGCGAGGGCGACGACGACAATGACGGGGGCGATGGAGAGGGCGAGCAGCGCCAGCCCGGCGTCTATGTGGAAGAGGACGATGGTGATGAGGCCGACGAGCAGGAGCTGGCTGATGAGGTTGAGAGTCAGCGTGACGACGGTGGCGAAGTCTTCGGTGTCGGATGTGACACGGCTGACGACTTTGCCGGAGGGGTTTTCATCATAGAAGGACATGTCGCGGGCCATGACGGCGGCGAAAGCGTCGAGGCGGAGGCTGAGGATCACGTCGCCGACGGCGCGGGCAGTGTTGCGCTGGCGGAGGAAGTTGAAGCACCAGGAGAGGACGCTGGAGGCGAGGATGGCGGCGACGAGCCAACCGGCAGTGGCGAAGGTTCGCGACGTCCGCAAGGTATCTATGCCGCGAGCGATGAGGACGGGCAGAACGGTGTCCATGAGGGAGCCGGCGAGGATGGCGCCAGCAACAAGGAGCATGATGCCGGCTTTGGGCCGGAAGTAGCGTAGGATACGCGCGACGAGCGCGCGGTCGCCGTAGGTGCGGTCGTAGGACTCGGCTTCGAGTCCGTCCATTACGAAGCCCATATGGAGTTACCTTTCAGTTGCCGATTCTGCCGGAATCTGACTCCCGCGGCCTTGAAAGGCCGGCGCAGACACAATGAGCGGCCTGAAGGCCGGTGATGTCGGGATGCAGGTAGTTGCCGATTCTGCCGCTGTTGTTATGCGGAGGCTCCTTCCGTGTGAGGAACTAGCGCGGTGTCGTAGCGCGAGAAGATGCGGCGGTAGAGGTCACAGCGGGCGAGCAGTTCTTCGTGGGTACCGGCGTCGAGGAGGTGGCCCTGCTGGAGAACGAGGACTTTATCGGCCCAGCGGATCTGCGAGAGACGGTGGGTGATGAGCAGCGTGGTGCGACCTTGGAGCAGCCGGTGAATGGCGCGCTGGATCTCGTCTTCGGTGGCGCTGTCAACGGCGCTGGTGGAGTCGTCCAGAATGAGGATACGCGGGTCGGTGAGCAGGGCGCGGGCGATGGCGAGGCGCTGGCGCTGGCCGCCGGAGAGGGTGACGCCACGCTCGCCGATGATGGTGTCGTAACCGTCGGGCGTCTCACTGATGAACTGATGCGCCTGGGCATCGTGCGCGGCGGCTTCGACGGCGGCGCGGTCGGCCTGCTGGCCGAGGCTGAAGCCGATGTTTTCGGCAATGCTGCGCGAGAAGAGGAAGATGTCTTGCTCGATGGTGGAGATCTGCGAGCGCAGGGCATCCAGGCTCCAGTCGCGCACATCCACGCCGTCTACGAGAATGCGGCCGGAGGTCACGTCGTAGGTGCGGTTGACGAGCTTGGTGAGGGTGCTCTTGCCGGAGCCGGTCTGGCCGACGATGGCGACGGTCTGGCCGGGGGCGGCGGTGAACGAGATGTCTTCGAGGATGGGCGTGTCGCCGTAGCCGAAGTTGACATGCTCGAAGACGATCTCGCCCTGAATCTCCGCGCGGTCGCCGTCGTTATTCTCGTCCAGCTCGGTCTCCGCGCGCATGAGGGCCAGTATGCGGTCGGAGCCGGCGATGCCAAGCTGCACCAGATTGAAGGTGAAGATGGAGATGAAGCTGGGATAGCGCAGCAGCGTCATGAGGCCGAGATAGGCGATAAGACCACCTATCGTGAGCTGGCCGTGGGCGACGAGGAAGAGGCCGTGTAGCAGCGCGATCACCAGCGCGACGCCGACGATAAGCGGTGGCAGATAGCGCGCCTGAATCTCGCCGTTGCGAATGTAGTAGTCGCGGTAGGCGCGGGCGTTTTTCTCGAATTTGCGCTTCTCCTGCGGCTCCTGCGCGGTGGATTTGACGACCTCGATGCCGGTGATGGTCTCCTCCAGGCCAGCGTTCATAGCGCCGAAACGCTCGCGCATGCCGGCGTTGATGGGGTTGAGCTGGCGGGTGTAGATGCGCAGTGTAATGAAGAAGCCAGCGGTGAAGATCAACGGTGCGAGCAGTAGCTGCGGGTTGAGGAAGGCGATGAAGATGATCGGTACGATGAGGCTCATGAAGGAGTCGAGGATGAGGCTCACGCCGGGGTTGATCATAGGGTTGAGCTGGCGCACGTCGTTGGCGGCGCGGGCCATGACGTCGCCGACGCGCTGCCGGTTGTGAAAGGTCTGACTCTTGCCGAGCAGGCTGACGTACAGCTCGTCGCGGGTATCGCGCTCCAGCCGCTGAGCGAGGAATTCGCTGGCAAAGGCGCCGGCGGGGCCGACGATGAAGTTCGCGAGCACGACACCGAGGACTGCAAGGGCAATCGGCAAGAGATGACCAGCGCGGTCGGGTCCGGCGGTGGTGACGACGTTGAACGCCTGACCGATCAGCGATGGGATGATGGCGTTGAGGATGTTGGCCAGGATGGTGCCGCACACGAAGACGGCCAGGACGCGCTTATAGCGCAGGACATGCGAGATGATCCAGCGTTTCGCGCCGGAGTGATTGAAGGTACGAGCGCCCGTTATGGTGAATTCGCTCTTGGCCAACGGATGTATCTCCCCCCTGAAGGCGGCGGCTGAAACCGCGGCTGGATGGCAGCGGGCGCAGAAGTGTGCCGCTACATCCATCATTCTGCCTGCGTCATGCGCAATCGGTAGCTCAAATCAGGACCGGCGCGAACGGCACAAAATGGGCGCCGCTAAGGGCGCCGTAAGAGTGTATAACACGCTAGAATTTTCTTTCAAGATCGCGGGACTGGACGATGGGACAGACTTTATCGCAGCAGAGGTGGTCCCTGGCGGATGCGCTCGCGGAGGGCGCCGGGGAGTCGTACACCGTGCAGCAGGTCGCGGCGGCTCAGCCCATTGGGTGATGGCACTATCGCCAGGGGGGAAGAGTCCGATGGGTAGGTTCCTGAGCGACCGTGGCCGCTGGCTGTTCGCGTGCGATCAGGTAGCCGGTTTGGGCTCCTCCGCGCCGGTCAGCTCGCGCTTGAGGATCTTGCCGGTGGCAGTCATCGGCAGGGAGTCGCGGAACTCGATATACCGCGGATATTTGTACTGCGCCATCTGCTGCTTGCACCAGGCGGACAGCTCTTCGACGGTCACGGTCGCGCCAGGCTTGCGAATGACGTAGGCCTTGACCTCCTGGCCGAGAGACGCATGCGGCACGCCAATGACCGCTGCCAGCGAGACGGCGGGGTGGGTCATAAGCACCTCTTCCAGCTCGCGCGGATAGACGTTGTAGCCGCCACGCAGGATCATGTCCTTCTTGCGGTCCACGATGAAGAAGTAGCCGTCGGCGTCCTGGTAGGCGATGTCGCCGGTGTGGAACCACCCGCCGCGCATGGCCTCGGCAGTGGCTTCGGGGCGCTTGTAGTAGCCCTTCATGACGCTGTGACCACGCACGATGATCTCGCCCGGTTCGCCCTGCTTCACGTCCTGGTCGTTGTCGTCCACCGCACGCATCTCGGTGCCCAGGAGCGGCCGGCCAATGGACCCTGGCTTGCGTGGGAAGCCAAGCTGGTTGAAGCAGATGGCGGGCGAGGTCTCGGAGAGGCCGTAGCCTTCCACGATGGCCACCCCGAATGTTCGCTCGAAGCCATGCAACAACTCCACCGGCAGCGCCGCGCCGCCAGAGATGCAGAGCCGCAGGTGGTCTGTGACGGGCTTGGTGTCCATGCCGGTCGTCTGGACATGGTTGAGCAGCCCCCAGAACATCGTCGGCACGCCGTCGAAGAAGCTCACCCGCTCCTTCACCATCGTCTCCAACACCGCGCCGGGATCGAAGCGTGCGATCAGCACCAGGGTGCCGCCCTGGAAGAGGATCGCGTTCATCTGGCAGGTCTGGCCGAAGGAGTGGAAGAGCGGCAACGCTACCAGCGCCACGTTGCGCTCGCGCACTTCCGGCAGGTAGATGTCGCGCGAGACCATCGCGTTGATGAGCATGTTGCTGTGCGTAAGCTCCGCCCCCTTGGGCCGGCCCGTCGTGCCGGAGGTGTAGAGAATGACGGCGGTGTCGTTAGGCTCGGTGGCTACCGTCTCGAAGGTGGCGGGCTGGCCGAACATGAGCACACCGAGCGTAGTGGTGCCTTCGAATGGCGTACTGGCGGCTGGATCGGCGGTGATGAGGATGAAGTGCTGGCAGGTGCCGGCCTCCACAAAGCCCGCATAGCCAGTTTTGCCGAGAGGCAGCTCAGGAGTGCCTTCGAAGCAACAGAAGGCTTTGGCGTCGGAGTCTTTGAGGTGATAGGCGATTTCCGGCTGCGAAAGCAGCACGTTGAGCGGGACGACGGTGGCGCCAGCTTTCAAGATGCCATAGTATGCGATGGGGAAATACGGCACGTTGGGGCAGGAGAGCGCGACTTTGTCGCCCTGCCCGATGCCCCGCGCCTTCAGACCACTGGCAACCTGGCAGGCCATCGCATTGAGCTGCACGAAGGTCAGGCGGGTCGTGCCGAAGATGACGGCTTCGCGGTCGGGATACTTGCGCGCGTTGTCCTCGATGAGCATCGAAAGGTTCAACATTGCCGTGGTCTCCTTGTGTCTGATTTCGGTGAAGCCTTCGAGACGCTCGTATCGCAACCGGCGTTACAAAGGACGACTACAGCGGTGTTTCGGATAGAAACGCGCCGATGACCGGCGCAAGCTCTTTGGCTTGCAACACGAGGCCGAGATGGCCGCCGTGGAAGACGAGGAGCCGCGAGCGCGGGATCATGCGATGCATCAGCCTGGCGTTGATCACGGGGATCAGCCGATCATCGTCTCCGGCGACGATTAGGGTGCGCTGGCGCAGGCAGGACAGCCAGGGGACACTGGTCCATCCAGCGCCGCCGAGCATTTGATACAGATAGCCGCGTGAGTCGCCGGGACGCATCTTGTCGGCGAATTCGCGCGCGAGCGTGGGGTCAATGTCGCCGCCGTAAATCTCGGGCGCGATTGCGGCCATATAGGAGGGATCGGTATAGCGCCGGGGCGTGGCAAGCTTGGCGAGGACGGAGGGGTTGCCAGGCACCATGATGGCGCCGGTGCCGGTGCTCACGAGCACGAGCCGGCGGCAGCGCCAGGAATGCTGGAGCGCGAACTGCTGGGCGAGGGCGCCGCCCCAGGAGAGGCCGAGCACGTCTACACGGCGATAACCAAGCGCGTCGAGCATGCGCCCCACGAGGAAGGCAAGCGCGGGGAAACGGTAGGGCAGGGCGGGTGTGGGGGAGCCGCCAACGCCGGGAACATCGAAGCGGATGACTTCGATGGCGGGATCGAGGGCGTCTACGAAGGGTTGGAGCAACTCGAGATTGGCACCGATGCCATTCATGAGCAGCAGCGGCGTGCGTGAGCCGTCGCCTGGGCGAATCGCGATTTTGAGTCGCTGGCCCAACACGCGGATGTTGCGAGTGTTCAGCTCGAAGGCGGCCGGCGCTGGCCGCGGAGTCGTGTGTGACGGCATCGGTGCCTCTTTCGGATGTCGTGAGGATACTAGAAGGACGACGGTTGCTACGGCTCGAATACGTAGGTGCCGGGAGCGGCAGCGCCGGCGGGATAGCGTTTGCTGCCGAGCGTGGTGGGAGCGGGAACGCGCTCACCAGAGCGTTCGCCGAGCCAATCGCGCCAGCGTTCCCACCATGAGCCGGAACGGGGCTGCGCGCGAGCGAGCCACTGCTCAGGGTCGGCGGGATACTCAGCGCCGGCGAAATACTTGGCCTTGGGATTGCCGGGCGGATTCAGGATACTCTGGATGTGGCCGGCGGAGCTCAATACGAACTCGGGCCGTCCGCCCAGAAGCTGGGTGGTCGCGTAACACCCTTGCCAGGGAGTGATGTGGTCAGTGATGCCGGCGGTGATGAAGGTGTCCACCGTCACCTTCGAGAGATCAATGGGCGTGCCCAGCACCTTGAGCGCGCCGCGCTTCACCACTGGGTTCTTGAGCGCGAAGTCGAGCAGCTCGGTGTGGAACTTCGACGGCAGGCGGGTCGTGTCGTTGTTCCAGTAGAGGATGTCGAAGGCTGCCGGATCGTTGCCGATGAGGTAGTTGTTGACCCAGTAGTTCCAGATCAGATCGTTGGGGCGCAGCCACGCGAAGATGCGCGCCATCTCCTGCCCCTCAAGCACGCCGCGCGCCTTGGAGGCGAGCTTCGCCGCCGCGACGGTCTCCGGCGTGGCGAAGAGTCCCATGGTGGACTCGATGCGAGAATCGAGCACGGTGACCATGAACGTCGCGGCGTTCATGCGTGTGTCGCCCTTCGCCGCCAGGTGGCCGAGAGCGAGGGCCAGCGTCATGCCTCCCGCGCAGGCGCCGGTGATATTGATCGCCTCCTGTCCGGTGATGTCGCGGACAACATCGGTAGCCTCGAGAATCGCCTTCACGTATGTTTCGACGCCCCAGTCGCGCTGCTTCACGGTTGGATTGCGCCAACTGATCGTAAAGAGGGTGAAGCCGCTGTGCGTGAGGTATTCGACGACGCTCTTGCCGGGCGAGAGGTCCAGGATGTAGAACTTGTTGATCTGCGGCGGCACGCAGAGAAGCGGGCGGCCGTACACCGTTTCAGTCTGCGGCGTATATTGGATCAGCTCCAGCACCTCGTTCTTGAAGACCACCGCTCCCTTCGAGACGGCAAGGTTTTTGCCGACCTCGAAAGCCTTCATGTCCACCTGCGAGGGCAGCCCGCCGTTGTTGGCGAGATCTTCGATCATGTGAGTGAGGCCACGTACAGCGCTGGCGCCGCCCGTCTCGTAGAGCCGGCGCATGGCGGCGGGGTTGCCGAGCATGGTGTTGGTTGGGGCCATGGCCTCCGTCATCAGGGAGAGCGCGAAGCGGGCGCGGTCCGCGTCCTGCTTGGGGAGGTCGGCTGAGTCTACGAGGGTATTGAGGCTTTGCCGCCAGAGCAAATACGACTGGAGCGCCGCCTTGTAGAGCGGATTAGTCTTCCAGACGGGGTCAGCGAAGCGCTTGTCTTTCGGCTCTGGCTCGATCTGTGATTGGCCGGTGGCGATGCGCGCTACTTCGCCGAGCAGCTCGCCGGACTGTTGCATCGCGATCCAGGGCTGCTTCATAGCTGCCAGCGCCATGCGCTGGCCAGTGGCGAACAACTCGGCTCCAGGCAGGTTCTCCAGTGGGTTGAGCCAGGGTGGTAGCTCGCCGGCGCCTGCCGACTTCGCCGTGCGTTCAGCAGACGACGGGGTGGCTCCCTTGTCCGCCCCGCGCGGAGGAGGAGCCGCCTGCTGCCGTGCCGCCTCAAGCGCGGCGGTCGCGGTATCGGCGCGGCGCCGCTCGCGCTCCAGCTCTTCTTCGGCGCGTGCCAGCTTCTCTCGCTCCCGCGCCAGGTCCGCTTCGACTGACGCCAGCTTGCGGCGCTCCTCCGCGAGCGCGCGAGTCGCTGTCGCGCTGTTGCCCGCGCCGTTGCTTGCGCGGGTCGTCTTCGTCTTCGCTCCGGTCGTCGCTTTACTCGCGGCGCTCGCGCGTCTTGGCCGCTGAGTTTTTGCGGTTGCGTCGTCTGCCATCGCCGGCCTCCCTCTTGCGCCGCCTCACGCCTTACGCCTCACACGCCGGTCAACTAGCTCAACAGCATCGCCAGCGTGTCCGCCACGAGCGCGGGCTTCTCCTCGCCTTCGATCTCGACGGTGTGGCGCGTCGTCATCAGCACACGCCCACCACCCTTGTCCTCCGCTCCGATGAGCGTGATGCGGTCGCGAATGCGCGCGCCCGCTTTGACCGGGTTGATGAAGCGCACCTTGTCCGCACCATAGTTAAGCCCTGCTTTCACGCCGGTCGGTAGTGTGCCGACTGAGTATTGCATCGCAGGCAGCAGTGAGAGCGTGAGATACCCGTGTGCAATGGTTGTCCCAAATGGACTCTCGCGCTGGGCGCGCGCGACATCCACGTGAATCCACTGGTGATCGCCGGTGGTGGCGGCGAAGTCATCAATCTTCTGCTGGTCTACAGTCAGCCAATCCGAGACACCCAGCTCCTTGCCGACGAAATCGTTGATCGTCGCCAGGGTGAAACCGTCCAATGGCATGTGCCACTCCTCGACTTGTGAATGGACCTACACAAACGCGCTGAAGCCCGTAATCGCGCGGCCAACGATCAGGGTGTTCATCTCGCGGGTGCCCTCATACGAGTAAATCGCCTCCGCGTCGGCGACGAACCGCCCGACCTGATTTTCCAGCAGAATGCCGTTGCCGCCGAGCAACTCGCGCGCGAAGCCAACGCTCTCGCGACACTTGGTGGTGCAATAGGCTTTCGCCAGCGAGGCGTGCTCATCGCGCAGGACGCCCGCATCCTGCATTTGTGAAAGGCGCAGCACCATACACTGCGAGGCGACGATGTTGCCCAGCATGCCGACGAGCAGGTCCTGCACGAGCTGGAAGTTGCCGATGGGGCGGCCAAACTGCTGGCGCTGCCGCGAATAGGCCAGCGCGTGCTCGTAGGCGCCCATGGCGCAGCCGACGGCCTGCCAGGCGACGCCAGCGCGCGTCATGCGCAGAACCGCCGCCGTGTCGCGGAAGGTGCGCGCGTTTTGCAAGCGGTTCGCCTCGGAGACGCGGCAGTCGTGAAGTGTGATGAGCGCATTCTGCACGACGCGCAGCGCCATCTTGTCTTCCATCTTTTCGGCGGTGAAGCCCGGCGTTCCCTGCTCGACGAGGAAGCCCTTGACCTGATTGTCGGCTTCGTCGCGCGCCCAGATGACGGTGACATCAGCGAAAGTGGCGTTGCCAATCCACTTTTTCTGGCCGTTCAGCACCCAGGCGTCGCCCTCGCGGCGGGCGGTGGTCGTCAGTCCGCCCGCGGTGCCTGATCCAACGTCCGGCTCAGTGAGACCGAAAGCGCCAATCTTCTCCAGACGGCGCATCGGTGGCAACCACTGCTGCTTCTGCTCCTCGGAGCCACAGAGGTAAATGGATCCCATCGCCAGGCCGCTATGCACGCCGAAGAACGTCGCCATCGAGGCGTCCACGCGGGCCATCTCGATGGCGAGCATGCCGTCGAGCACGGTGGACTTGCCCGCGCAGCCGTACCCCTTGTACGCGATGCCCGCGACTTCGAGCGCGGCGAGCTTCGGAATCAGCTCGAAAGGGAATTCGGCGCGAATCCAGTAGCGGTTGATGATTGGCGCGACCTCAGCTTCCATGAAGGCGCGCACGCGCTGGAGGATGGCCTGATCCTCGGCGCTGAGCACAGAGGTGATGCCGTAGAAATCGCCGGTGACTGGCGGGAGCGCAGCCGCACGTTCGTCTGCCTTCTGTGCGCCAGCAGGCATGTTTGCTCCAGGTACACTCATCTGCGCTGCCCCTTTCGCTCATTCGCTTGTAAGCGCGGCATATGCGGTACAACGAGCATGATGCCGGCAACGCGCGGAGAGTCTCGCCGCGTCCGCCGGCACCGCTGACGTTGAAGACGTCGCTGACCGGGACTCATTCGTCCAATGAGCCGCTGACGGCGACCAGATCCTGGCAGCCTTGGGCCTATTCCACTTCCGGGAGTCCAGACCTGCCGGACGCACTATGGGGACAACAGTCGAAGAATTGACGAGATACGCAGCGTATCAGGGATATTACGTGTCTTTCACTTCAGCCGTGTTATCGCTGGCAATGGCGCACAGATACAGGTGAGGCGAATAGTGTGTTGAGGCAATGCGGCGCGGAGATTGTGCGCTGGCGCTGGTGTCCTCAGCCGCGCGGGCGCCCGGCAACGTTGCTTGCGGACCACGAGGTGAGCCGGTAAGTGAAAGAACTATACACCTGCGTTGAAAGGAGCGTCAATACGGTTGGAGCGTATATATGTACGATTTGACAGGTACCGATTGGCGCTCACGGACGCAGCCGACGAAAGAGGACTGAGCATCGCAATGGGTGCATGCCCGGCGTATGACGAGTTTCGCGCTTGCGCATGCACCCTCTTGACAAAACCTGTATCTATGTGCATATTGTATATAGATACAGCGGAACGGAGCGGACAGTATGAGTGACGACAGCGAACACGACGACGCAACGCCCGAATCCGGAACGGGCGTTGGGGGGTTGCCCAACAACTGGCTCGTGCCGGCGGTGTTGCTGCTCTTACGCGACTTAAGCTCCTACGGCTACGACCTGATGCGGGCGTTGTCCGCGTTTGGTTTCGCGATGATGAATCCGGGTCCGTTGTATCGCATGTTGCGGCAGATGGAAAAAGATGGGTTGGTCAGGTCCAGCTGGGATACCTCCGGCCAGGGACCAGCACGCCGCATCTACTCTATCACCGAGGCGGGTGAAGCCTACCTCAGGCTATGGGCAAGCTCTCTCGGCCAGTATCGCAGGATGATGGATCGGTTCTTCCGACTGTATAAACGGCAGCCGGAGGACGAATAAGCAGTACCCGAAGGTGCAGCGCGGCCAGGCCGCGAGAAGGGAATACCCACAATGGCAGATACCAAGACCAAGGCACAGACTTCAGCCGAGCAGAAGGCGGAGAACACCGTCAATCAGGCGGCGACCGCGTGGAGTGAGACGATTCGTGACGCCGGTAAGGCGGTTGCGGACAGCGCCGTCGCCATGCAAGATCGCAATGTTCAGTTCGCGCAGTCTATCATCGAGCAGGGCTTCAAACAGATCGAGAACCAGACGGCGACGCTGCACGAGCTATACACGACTGTGGCCAGCCAGTCTGAGGCGCGTCGCGCGGCATTCCGCGATCTTACTCGTGAGGCCGCTGAGGCGTACATCGGTCTTCTCGCTTCGCCCGCAAAGCTCTATCGCCGGGTGGTCGAAGCCGCACGGGAAACCGTGACGCAGCCAACAGGCACGGAAGCCTAAATTGCTGTCCATTCTTTTCGCGCGTCTGGGAAACCTCCACGCGAAGGAAACAGGCCTTCGCCCTCCGCGCTAGCTATGGGATGTCGCGAAACAACCCAGGCGTGGAGGGCAGCACATGAGCTGGCCGAGTGAGCCTGATATGTAAGAGGTCTCGGCCCTGGCGAACCGCAGTCAACCTTCCTCAACAGAGTCACGTGGTCCGCCAGAGGAATGTGGAGCACATGACCATGGTGTGGATTGCCAATCAACGAGACGCCGCCGAGCAAGCCTTTGCCGACACGCGGGCGGTGCTCTCAGGTGGAATATCCCTGCGTGACCCCATCGCCTTGAGCGTTCGTTTGGGTGATCTCGCTCGGTCCAATGGACTTCTCTCGCTTGAAGCCAACCTGAAGGCGTTGGAGCAGTACAGCCGCCTCATTCATATGGGGCGGCAGACAACACGATCCCTCGCTTTTACCACCCTGGCCGCGGATATCCTGAGTGGATATATCATGCTCGACCGGCGGGCGCGCGTGTGGGGACGACTTACTCAGCCCCAGGATTGGGAGTGGCAGCATGAGCGAAGCGCCGCGCGAATACGTGATGCGGCGGCGACGCTCAGGGGCACATTGATCAAAGCGTGCCAGTTCGCATCCACACGGCCGGATATCTTACCCGCCGCCTACGTGCGCACTTTTGCCACGCTCCAGGATCACGTGCCCGCTTACCCGTGGAAAGAGATTCGGCGGGCCATCACGCGAGAGCTGCACCAGAAACCCGAAGCCGTCTTTGCTCGCATCGAGCCGCACCCGATCGCATCCGCCTCTATCGCCCAAGTCCACCGTGCGTGGCTGCCAGATGGGCGGCGGGTCGCCGTTAAGGTGCAATATCCAGATATCGCGGGCATCATGACGACCGATCTCACCATCTTGCAGCAGATTGTGCACGAGATTGCCCGATTTGTCCCCGATGTCCAGCTTCAGCCTATCCTCGATCACCTGAAAGAGACGCTTCCGCTGGAGCTCGATTTTCAACGCGAGGCACGCGCGATGGAGTCGCTGCGCGCCGCGCTCCAACACCGATCAGATGTCCTCATTCCGGAAGTGATTCCGGATCTGAGCACCCGGCGTTTGCTTGTGACGGAGTTCGTCGAAGGCATAAAGATCACCGATTCGGCGGCACTGGAGAGCGCCGGCATCGCACCCAAAGAGGTGGCGCGCCTGCTCAACGATGTCTATGCCGAGCAGATCTTCCGCCTGGGATGGCTGCATGCGGACCCGCATCCTGGCAATCTGTTGGTTCAGGTCACACCTGGGCCGGAACCACGATTAGTCCTGCTGGACCACGGTCTTACCGTGCCTCTCAAGCCGGAGCTGGTCGAGGCGCTGGGAGAGATGGTGACGGCGCTGCTCAACGGCGATTTCACTCAGCTACGTCGCGCGCTGGACAAGGCGGGAATGCACCTGGATGCGACGCATGATGTGACGACGCTCTTGCAGCTCGTCGGCGTGCTGATGGGCGGAGAACAGGACAGCGCCGCCACCAGCACGGCGGCGGTTGGTCAACAGCTGGGGAAGAGCATTGGTCACATCCCCACGGATCTGATCCTCGTCGGCCGTGCGCTCGGATTGCTGGACGGCATCACCAAACAGCTTGATCCGAGCATGAATGCCGTAGAGGCAATTGCTGGCTACGTCGCGGCCGCCAACCTCGCGGCCGCCAACCTCGCGGCGCCATCTGAAGCGCGGTAGAGCCACCGATCCGCCGATACGGCTGGCAAGGAAGCTGAGCGGCTGCTAAGCGCCCCGTCACTCCTCGGTGTGGCTGTCGGAGCGGGGCGCCAGCCAGGCATCAATCTGCGGCCAGGTGCGCTTGACGGCGGCGCTGCCGGCCATCATGCCAATGTGGCCGCCGGGAATCTTCAGTAGCTGTTTATCGCCGCCACCGATCTTGGCCATGATACCCTCCGTCTGTTCCGGCGGGACGATGTGATCCTCGGTGGCGATGAGCGTGAGCACGCTGGCGCGGATGTGACCTACGTCCACCGGCTCGCCACGCAGCCTCATCGTCCCTTCCATGAGCCGGTTGTGGCGGTACAGGTCCACGATGAGCTGGCGATATGCGCCGCCGGCAATAGGGATGAGGTCAGTGACCCAGGTGTTCATGGCGTGCCAGGATTCGACGACGCGGGGATCGCGCACGTTCTCCCAGAGGCGCAGGTAGTTGGTGATGTAGTTCTCGACGGGCTTGAGCGCTTTGGCGCCGTAGTCGAGCAGCTCGCCGGGCATGTTGCCATAGACAGCCACCAGCTTATCTACGTCGAAGTGCTCGTCGCTGACCCAGCGGATGAACCCACGGCACTGGCTGTTGCTGAAGTCGAGTGGGGCGGTGAGCAAGATCAGATTGGCCAGGCCATCGCCAGGGCGCAGGGCAGCATACATCGTCGTGATGAGCGCGCCGATACACCAGCCGAGCAAGCTGAAGCATTCGGCGCCGGAGAATGCCTTCAGCTTGCGGATGGCGCGCGGCAGGTATTCCAGGACGTAATCGTCGAACTTGAGGTTCTTGTCCTCCAGGCCAGGCACTCCCCAATCCAGCAGATAGACGTCGTATCCCTGGTTGACCATGTATTCCACGAAGCTGTTGCCGGGGCGCAAATCCAGGATGGACGAGCGATTCATAAGCGCGAAGACCAGCAAGAGCGGAACAGGATGGCGCTCAGCGGGTGGGACAACCGGGATGTAGTGGTAGAGCCTGGCTTTGTTCAGGGTCCAGATGACCTCTTTTGGGGTTTGCGCAATCGGAAAGGGAGTTGTCAGCACCTTCTGCAAGGTATGTGTGGACTCCTCGATGTCTCGAAGCTGCGTCTCCAGCGCTCTCACGCCGGCGCCGGTGGTCTTGGTCGGTTTCGTCATGTGACGCCTCACTCTGCCTTGGCTCGCGACCTGGCCGTTGCGCCGCGTGCCGTACGAGCCGTCGCGGGAGCGCTTGTCGTGGAGGCTCGCCTCCGCTGGGTTGCCCGGTTCTTGACGGGAGCCCCGTTCTGGGTGCCGGCGCTTGTGGGTGCGACATGAAGGGCGCCCAAGGCAACGACGGCGCTGGCGGCACGCTCCACTTCACGGAGTATGACATCGAGCCGGGCATCGAGGTCGTCTAGTCGCATCTCGATGTTGGTCATGCGCTCGGCGATGCTGACGACCTCGCCGCGCGACGGCAGGCTCAATTGGCCCAGCACCTGCGTCATGGTCTGCTCCATGATTTTGCGCAGCGGCGCCGAAACCGTGAGATAGGTGTCGAGCATGCGACCGGTCGTCTCGGCATATGGACCAGAGTTCACCGCATCGGTCATAGATTTAGACCAGGAATCGAGCATCGCCTCCTGGGACTGTTTCCAGAGGCCGAACGGGTCGAGCAGGTTGGTTGGATCATCGCGATCAGGTGGCTGGCTCATAGGTCTGCGTTGCCTTTCCGCGCTAGGGGAAGATGTCACTATGGTGCTGTCCTGGGGGTACGTCGGTTGCAAGCCATGTGCCAATCGGGGGCCGAGGCGACGTTACCCTCAGAACGAACAGCGCCTGAAGTCTGTCACGCGAGATACGCCTCGCCACATTCCTTACCGCGTGGGGGCGCGCCGGAAGGAGAGGCAATGGGGCCGTGGTAGGTCCCCCGCTCGCCCCGGTACGCGCCCTACGCGCTGCCGGCTACACGTACCGGCTACATATAAATGCCGCCGTTGACATCCAGCGCGCTGCCGGTGATGTAATCGCCGTCCACGATCAGAAAGCGAACGGCACGCGCGATCTCATTGGCGGTGCCGACCCGGCCAAGCGGGATACGCTTGACGATCTGCTCTTTGACGTGGTCGGGAACCTGCGTGTACATCTCGGTGTCGGTAAAGCCAGGGCAGACGGCGTTGACGGTGACGTGTGAGCGGGCAAGCTCAATGGCGGCGGTCTTGGTGAGTCCGATGATGCCCGCCTTGGCAGCGGCGTAGTTGGCCTGTCCGAAGTTGCCCATTTTGCCGACGAACGAGCTGACCTGGATGATCTTGCCACTTTGTTGTGACACGAAGTACGGCAACGCGGCTTTCAAGGTGTAGAAGTAGCCGTTGAGGTTGGTCTGGATGACGGTATTCCAGTCGGCGATGGAGAGGTTTTTCATGGTGCGATCAACCGTGATGCCCGCGTTGTTCACGAGCACGTCGATTCGCCCGAATTCCGCAATAGTCGCCTCGATCAGTCGTGCCGCCTGTGCCGCGTCCGCCACGTCGGCCTGCACGGCAATTGCCCGACCGCTGCCTTCCCGCAGGTGTGCGACCACCTCTTCGGCATGTCCCGCGCTCCTGACATAGTTGACAACGAGATAGGCGCCGCCCGCGCCAAGCTCTTCCGCGATGGCGCGCCCGATACCGCGTCCCGCACCGGTAACGACGACCACCGCACCATCCAGTTTCGCCATTTCAGCTCTCCGTTCCGGTCGGTCAAGGGCCGCATGCGCGACCCTTGACCGCGACAAGATGTCGTTGCTTGTCCGCAGTATGTCCCCCAGTGAGCGGCAGCCGCAAGCGCGCAAGGGGGGCTAGTGGTTGCGGCCCTGTGGAGGAGCCACCTGTCTGTCCGACGGCAAAAGGAGTGGACACCTTTGTGCATCCCGTGTAACCCATGTAACCCGTGTAACCTCTTGATGTATATCCGGTATGCATCTATGGTATGCATAAGTGTTATGCATTGTGCTACAGATGATGCAAAGGTCGGTAGGAATGTCCCTTCGGTTCGGTATCCTCGGCTTGCTGGCCGAAGAAGCGTTGCACGGCTACGAGGTCAAGAGCCGCTTTGAAGCGATGTTAGGTGGCACCTGGGAGGTCAACGTCGGTCAGGTGTACACCACGCTGCAGCGGTTGGAGCGGGATGGCCTCGTCGAGGCAACGGGCGAGCGTGGCGACCGGGGCAAACAGGCGTATCAGCTCACGCGGAGTGGGCGCGAGGAGCTGTATCGCTGGCTGGACGAGCCGCAGCCGGAGCCGCAGCAGCTTCATGACGAGCTGTTCGTCAAGCTGATGCTGATTCGCCGGCTCGCGAACGGCAACCTGGAAACGTTGCTGGCGCGCCAGCGGCGGATCTATCTCCAGCACCTGCGCGATCTGGCTGAGCTTGAGCGGGGCGCGCGGCGGGAGGGACGTGCGGACCTGGTGTTGTTGGTCAAGGGGGCCATTATCCACACGGAGGCCGACCTGAAATGGCTGGATGTCTGCCTGGAGGAGATCAGCGCTCTGACGGCGGACGCGGGAGGGGAACACGAACGATGACTCAGCTTATCGAGCTTACCGGAGTCAGCAAGGTCTACGATGGTGGCGCGGCGCAAACGGCGCTCAGCGAGCTGACGCTCTACATCGAGCAAGGCCAGTTCGCCGCCATCATGGGACCGTCCGGCAGTGGAAAGTCTACCTTGCTCAATCTCATCGCGGGCCTGGACAAGCCCAGTAGCGGGCAGGTGACCGTAGATGGGGTGAGCGTCAACAGGCTCGGCGAGGCGGCGCTGGCGCGCTTCCGGCGGCGGCATCTGGGCTTCGTCTTTCAGTTTTTCAATCTGCTCAATCAGCTCACGGTGCTTGACAACGTGGTGCTGCCCGCACAGCTTGCGGGCATGAGGGCAAGCCAGGCGAAGGACCGTGCCCGTGAGCTGCTCAGGCAATTGGGTATCGCGGAGAAGGCGAACGCCTATCCAGCACGCCTCTCTGGCGGTCAGCGGCAGCGGGTCGCGATTGCCCGCGCGCTGGTCAACAGTCCGGTGGTACTGCTGGCCGACGAGCCGACCGGCGCTCTGGACAGCCAGAGCGGCGAGCAGGTGATGGAGCTGCTCGCGCAGATTCATCGGGAGGGGCAGACGGTGGTGATGGTGACGCACGACGCACGGCTGGCAGCCAGCTATGCGGACCGCGTGATCGGCCTGCGCGACGGGCGGTTGAAGGACGACGTCCTCATGCGACCCGCTAGCCGGCAAACACCATCCGAGCTGTTGCGGATGCGCAGCGAGGAGGCCAGCACATGAGAGCCGTATTGACACAGATTGGAGGCGACCTCCGGCGGCGGCGCGTCCAGACGTTTGTGGTGTTCATCATCGTCGCGCTGGCGGCGGGTGTGGGCACGCTGGCATTGGAGATTCTCAGCGTATCGTCCGCTCCCTATGCGCGGGCATTCGCGCAGGATGCCGGCGCGCACCTGGATGTACAGTTTGATGGGCAGAAGGTGACGACGGCACAGTTGAGCGCGACGGCGCAGCTGCCCGATGTGACGGTCACTGCGGGCCCCTGGCCCCTGACTACTATTCCGTTTGAGTATGGAACCGCGAAGGCGGCACTCAACGTCATTGGGCGGTCAGACCCGGGAGGAGCGCTGGACCATTTGCATATCGTGGCTGGGCGCTGGGCGCGGCAGCCGGGGGAAATCGTCCTCACACAGTCCTTCGCAGAGCAGGCTCATCTCGCGCCTGGCGACCATATCGTGGCGCTGAGCCGGCAGGACAAGCCGCAATTCACGGTGGTCGGCGAGGTCGTAGATATCGAAGAGGCCGATGCGTCGCTGATGTCTCCGCAGTTCTCGTGGGTGGTACCTGAGCAGGTCGCGAGCTTGCTGTCACCAGGCAACACGCTCAGCTATCAGATGCTGTACCGCTTTCGCCACGCCGCGACCGACGCCGAGATACAGCGAAACACCCAGGAGATCGCCAGCGCATTGCCGTCTGGGGCAATTGGGTCGTCGTTGTCCTATCTGCTGATCGAGAGCATCTCGAATGTGACGAGCACGCTCGTTCTGACGTTTCTGCTGGCGTTCTCGGCGTTCGCGCTTGGCGCCGCCGCTCTCATCGTCGCGAATGTGGTTGCTGGGGCCGTGTTCGCCAGCTATCGCGACATCGGGGTTGTCAAGGCGCTGGGATTTACTCCCGGCCAGGTGGTAGTGTCCTTTGTTGGGCAGATGTTGATTCCGGGGCTGGCCGCGTGTGTGGTGGGTGTCGCGCTCGGACTGCTGGGCAGCGGTCCTGTTCTGGATGCCAACGCAAAGGCGCTGGGAGTGTCAGGCGCGGATCTGGTGACAGTGCCGCCGGGTTTGGTCGCGGCGCTGGGTGCGCTGGGTGTGGTTGTCGTGGCGGCGGCATTGCCGGCGCTGCGCGGTGGACGGCTACGTCCGGTGGTCGCGCTGATGCGAGGTGTCGCGCCTGGCTCGAAGCGCCACAGTTATCTGAGTGGCGTGTTGCAGCGGCTGCGGCTGCCGCGCACGCTGAGTCTCGGCGCGGGCGACGCATTTGCGCGGCCAGTGCGTGGAGTGCTGACGGCGCTGGCAGTGCTCATTGGAGTCGCCACACTGACGTTCGCCTTCGGGTTGCATACCTCACTCAGCCGCATTGCCAACGAGCCCGCGCTGAATCCTGATGAGCTTGTGACACGCTTCGGCAGCTACCCGGATAGCCAGGTCATGCAGATCCTGCAAGCTCAACCCGACACGGCGAGTGTGGTGGCAGTAGCCTTCACCAGCGTTGGCGTGCCAGGACTCGGAAGTCCGGTGGGCGCGATCCCGATGCGCGGAGACTCGGCGAAGCTCGGCCTCCAGCTCTTGCAGGGGCGATGGTTCGCTGGTCCAGGAGAGGCGGTGGGCGGCAGCGCGTTCGTTCGCGAGGCGCACCTCGCGGTGGGAGACAGCTTCACCGCCACGATCAATGGCCACGACGTCCCACTGCGACTGGTGGGCGTCTACTTCGACACGGACAACCTTGGGCGTGTGCTGCGCTTTGACTGGTCGAGCTATCTGCAAGGCGACCCCAGCGCGCAGCCCGATCAGTATGATATTCTGCTACGTCCGGGCGCCGATCCGCAGGCATATGCCCGCCGTGTCCTGGCGAATGCGCCGGACTTTCTCAGTGTCGTGCCGCGATCTCCATCGGGGTCACCGATTTTAGGGACCATAGATGCGGTGCTTGCCGTACTGGCGGCGGTGCTTGCCGTAATCGCCGTGGTGGGTGTCTTCAACACGGCGCTGCTGAGTACGCGCGAGCGCGTGCGTGACACGGCCACGTTGAAAACGCTGGGCATGACGCCAGGACAAGTGGTGGCGATGGTAGCCAGCTCCGCCGGTGTGCTGGGGGTGGTTGGCGCCGCGTTAGGCATCCCGGCGGGCTTATGGCTGCATCAGGCACTGCTCATGCTGATGGGTAGCATCGTGAATGATCCTTTTCCGCCCGACTTATCGCAAGGAGTGTTCACGCTCACCATTCTGCTGGCGCTTACGCTGATAGGCGTGGTGGCGGCGGTACTTGGCGCGGCCCTGCCAGCGATATGGGCTGCTCGCCAGCCGGCAGCGGAGGTGTTGCGAGCCGAATGAGAGCTCGACGGTGGGGCGCAGCCGTGCTACCCTGTGCCCGACCGCTTTTGGGAGGTGCGCCGTGGACTGGGAGCGTTTCGTTTCCATGGCGAGGGCGCGCCTCGTCCTCGGGATGCCCGGCTCGCTCTATCTCTCCAGCGACCTGTTCGGTCCATCCCTGGCCTGAGCGTCTGCCGCCACTCGTCCATCGCCTCATCGTTGAGGGGCATCTTTTCGGTTTCCATCAACGATGGTGCGCCCGCGCACAATCCTGACATCTCCTGACAGGAATCTATGGTAGGCTTGGGACAGTTGTTACGAGTGGAGAGGGCGAACTCGATGCGTGCGGACCGGCTGCTATCGCTGATGTTGCTGTTGCAGGCGCGTGGACGAATGACGGCGCAAGACCTGGCCGCACGTCTGGAGGTGTCCGAGCGGACGGTGTACCGCGATATCAGCGCACTGGGGATGGCGGGGATTCCGGTGTACGCCGAGCGCGGGCCGGGAGGTGGCTGCGGGTTGATGGACGGCTTCCGCACGAGTCTTAATGGGCTGTCGGAGGCGGAAGTGGAGACGCTGCTGCTGTCGAGCGTGCCGGGTCCGCTGCGCGACCTGGGATTGGCGCCGGCACTGGAGGCGGCGCTGCTGAAGCTGCTGGCGGCGCTGCCCTCGACACGGCGGGGTGAGGCGGAGCGCTTTCGGCGGCGCATCCACGTGGACCCGGCGGGATGGGGCCGCTCGGGTGAGGCGGTGCCGCATCTGCGGACGTTGCAGGAAGCTGTCTGGCAGGACCGGCGGCTGCGGCTAACGTATGCGCACGATCACGAGGTCAGCGAGCGGACCGTGGAGCCGATGGGGCTGGTGGCGAAGGCGAGCATCTGGTATCTGGTGGCGCAGACTGAGGGAGAGACACGGGTATTCCGAGTCTCGCGCGTGGTCGCGGCAGAGCCTTTGGAGGCGACATTTGCGCGGACGGAGGAGTTCGATCTGGCAGCGTATTGGACGGAGTCGTGCGCGCGGTTCGAGGCAAGCTGGGCGCAGTATCCGGTGACGCTGCGCGTGGGACCAGATATGCTTCCGTACCTGCCGATGATTCTCGGCGATAGTGTGCGGCCGGCGCTGGAGCATGCGGAACCACCGGACGCGGCGGGGTGGGTAGCGGTGACGGTGATGTTCGAGTCGCTGGAGGTGGCACGGTCAAGGGTGCTGGGGCTGGGGACGCAGGTGGAGGCGCTGGCGCCGGTGGAGCTGCGCGAGTCGTTAGCGATGTGGGCGGCGGATGTGGCGCGGTTCTACGGGCGATGATCGGGCAACACGCGCGCGGGCTGGCCGGGGCGAATCTCGCCGCCTTGTAAGACGCGGGCGTAGACGCGGCTCGCGCCGGGATGGAGCTTGTCGGAGATACGGGTGAAATCGCCGTCACTGAAGGACTGTGTGATGGTCTTGCAGGGGGTGGTGTAGTGAGTGAGCTCGATGAGGACCGCATCACCGAGGGCGAGCCGCGCGCCGGGGACGAGCGCGGACTGTGGGATGCCTTCGAGCGTGATATTTTCGCCAGCGGAGCCGGGGAAGATGGGATGCCCCTCGGCCTGGAGCCGCTGGATTTGTTCAAGGGTGTAGAGACAGAGGGCGGCGGTCGGTCCGCCGTGATTGCGCACGTCGTTATGATAATCGCCAGCAATGCCGTATGTCGTGACGATGCCGGCGGCGATGGGCGTCTTCGGCACACCGCCGCGCGAGGTATTGATCTGGTGGATACGGCTTTCGCTCATATATTTCCCTTCTTTTTGCGCTGCTGTTCATTCTATACCAACTATACCAACAGATGGGTGTGCGTCATTGGGTGAATTGGAGCAAGGATGCCAGGGAACTTCCCACGTGCGCCAGCGTCATACCAATCGAGAGCTCGCAAGCACTCGGTGGCATGGCAGATTGGGGGCGATAAATCATGGAACCCGCGACGCACGAATGCGGGATATTGGTGAATGAGCGCGCGGCGGCTAGGCTGGCAAAGACAGAGATGGCGCGGAAGTGGCTGAGCTGGGAGCCGGCGGGTCGGGTCGGGTTAAACGCAGGGCTGGCGCTGGCAGGGCTAAATATCGTGAACTGGCTTGTAGGGGTGGCAGCTGGCGGAGCATTTGCGAATACGCTGGGACAAGCTACAGGCTTCATCAACCCATCCACTGAGCGGCTGGCGTTCTTCGCTGGTTGCGTGCTATTTCTGGCGCGGCTGGCGCTGTTCTTTCTGGTCGGGTTGCGCGTGACGCGACGGACGGGGGTGGTGTCGCGCGGCGTGCTGGCGGGGATCGTTGCGGGCGCGGTGGACGGCGTGAGTGGAATGGTGGTGACGCTGCTGGGTATCGTGTTCTTCCCTGTTTATACGCTGACGGCGGGTTTCACGGCAGCGGCTCAGCCGGTGGGGAGCGCGGTTCTCGTAACAGGAGCGCAGGCCGTCGCGCTGGTCGTCGTGGGGGCGCTGCTTGCTGGGATTGGCGGAGGGTCACGCGAAAGTGACCGCATCCCCGGCGCCGCGTAGCACGCGGGCGATTCCGATCGTGCGGTACAATCGAGGAAACGTGTCGCGAGAGGCAGAGCGGCGCGCGGCACGAAATTTCCACGAGAAGGAGGCTGGCCGATGCCGGATCCGGTCGTGATGCTGGATGAACCAGCCATCGAGGTGCTGTCCTATTGGGGGCTGAAGCCGGAGAGCTGGCGCGTGGTAGGGGTCGTTACTGGCGAGATGGATGGCGCCTCGCTGCCGATTGTGCGTATCGCGGACGAGCGGTATGTGTTACGACGCCAGCCAGCGGAGCTGACGGAGAACGATACCCTGTTTCGCCATGCATTTATGCGACACCTGCGGGCCGGGGGGCTGCCGGTGCCGGCGTTGCTACAACGCTCAGAGGGGCATACGTACGCTGTCGTTCCGCAGGGAATCTATGAGCTGCAAGGATGGACGGATGGGCAGCCGTATACGACGGATGGCCCGGCGAGCGACGAGCGGCTGGAGCAGGCGGCGGCGACGCTGGCGCTGCTGCATCAGGCGTCGGTGGGATTTCAATGGCAGCGACACACATGGCCGGAGGAGCGATCGTCGGCGGCCATAGCGCAGGCGTATATCACGCTCATTGGCGAGCGGGCGCGGGATGAGACGCTGACGCCAGCGATGGCGAGCGCGCTGGAGCGGATCGCGGAGACCTGCGAGGAGCGCCTGGCGGCGGCGGTAGAAGCGCTGGAGGAGTCGCCGCGCCCGCCAGAATTGCATCTCCACGGGGATTATCAAGCACATAATCTGGCGTTTGGTCCGGGCGGTGTCGTCGCGGTCTACGACTTCGACGCGGCGCACTGGGGCCGGCGGATTGACGAGCTGGCGTACAGCCTGCTGTACTTCGCGGGGGTGCGCTGGGATGACGAGCCAGGAGTGACGCCGCCGCTGGTTGACGATGGGATGGATATTTTGCGGGCGCGGCGCTATCTGGGTGCGTACGGGTCGGAGGCGCCGCCCGCGGAGGGAGAGGCGCGCCTGCTGGCGGACGCGCTATCGCTGGCATTTCCGGTGGTCTTCGCGAACGGAGTAGCGGAGGATGTGATCTATCCCGACGATTTCGCGGAGCCGCCGGACGAGGAGGATGTGCTGGCCCGCTTGCAGTGGGCGGATACGTTCTGGCTCTGGCTGGATCGCTACCGCGAGAGCCTGGCGCAGGCGTGGGGATGAGCGCGGGTGGGAGGACGGGCCAGTGAGCGCGCCGTACGATGATACGGCGACGAAGACGCTGCGAGGGCTGGAGCTCGCGTAGTCTACGCCAATGCTGGTGGCGTCGGCACCGGCGACGCGCGCGCCAGGCGGGCGCCCGGAACTCGGCGTGAATGGCCGGGGGAGGTGGTGCTGACGCCCCGGACGGGCCGGCGGCGCATGGGGTTCCAGAGTCGCCGACACAATTGACAAATCGTAGCCCATCTCCTATACTATGGAACATCAGTTCGAGACGCAGGCAACCACCCCAGATAATGAAAGTGGCAGGCCATGAGAAAGCGCCAGGATGAGTTGAATCCAAAACAGGCCGCGATCTTGAAGACGATTGAGACCGCTGTGCGCCGCTATGGACAAGCGCCCACTATTCGCGAGATTGGCGCAGCGGTGCATATCTTGTCATTGAGCCATGTCGAGTATCTGCTGCGCGGCCTTGAGGAGCAGGGCTATATCGTGCGAGAGCGCGGCAAGAGCCACGGCATTCGGTTGGCATACGCGCTTGGAGTACCCATTCTCGGACGCATTGCCGCCGGCGAGCCGCTCGACGTGTACGAGGAGACTCAGCACGCACAACTGGACCTGGGCGCGCATGTACGCTCAGCGGGGTCGGAGGATGAATATGCTCTGGTGGTCCGAGGCGATTCGATGATCGAGGACCACATCTTTGACGGCGACTATGTGCTGGTCCGCCCAGCTCACGATGTGCCCAACAACACCATCGTCGTGGCGCTGCACCGCGACGCAGCCACAAGCTCCGGGGCGGTGACGGTCAAGCGATTCCATCGGGAAGCGCGTCCCCGCCGGGTGCGGCTGCAACCCGCGAATAGCGCGTTGGAGCCAATCATCATTTCCGCTGCGGAGTGGGATAGTAAGTGGGAGATCCAGGGCATCGTCACGGCAATTTATCGTCCCTGCCACTGAGACGCCATGCGCGCCGCACAACGACTCCGGCACGAAGCGGTGGGTATTGTGTGGAGACACCCCCAACCACCAGGCTCGTCACCCGCGCTCGCCCTGTGGACATGAGCGAATCCACCATGCATCAGCCGGTCGGCGGGACTGATCGCGCTAGCGCAGCCCCAGGAGCATGCCGCCCGCGCTGGCGCAGACATTCGATGAAGTGTGCCATCGCCTCTACGGCCTGCTCATCCGATAATCCCTGACGCCGTACGAGCGAGCGCCATGTCTCGAATTCGAGCGCATGCCCAATCGCCGCAAGGAGCAGCGCGAACGGATGTTCGAGTTATCCACCGGAATTGTGGAGA
>DATGEP010000211.1:0-2267 GCA_035310125.1 Ktedonobacterales bacterium | reverse complement strand
GCGCCTGAGCCCGAGGAGGAGTGGTTCCCCACTATCCTGGAGCGTGCGCAGCAGCAGAAAGGGTCCGCGTGACCGGGCATACGGGCTATACGTGGGCGCGGAGGAGGTAGGGTTGGAGCACCCACACACGGGCTCTCAGGTAGCGCGTGTCCCGGTAATGATCGTCACGGGTCCGGTAGGGGTGGCGTGGCCGGCGCTATCTCGGCGCTGCTTTGCGCCGATGGGATAGGCCGTGCCACGGTCGACATGGACTGCTTGCGCGTCCTCTCAATAGGTCGCGGGCAGCGCCTCTGGCAAAGCACGACCTGCGTAAGGTAGGATGGGCGCATGCTCGAGAACTTCGATCCGGCGTCCATTGCCGATGAGGCCCTCCGTGGCGTTGTCCTCCTGCTGATGAATGAGGTCGAACGGTTGTCTGCTGAGGTGGCGGACCTCAAGGAGGAGAACCAGCGGCTGCGGGATGAGAACCGTCGGCTGAAAGGCGAGCAAGGAAAGCCGGTGATCCGGCCAGTGACGGCGCGACCGTCGCTGTCATCGGAGAAGGAACGACACATCGCCCGCCCCCATCGCAAGAGGGCGAAGCAAGGCCAGGTGGCCATCGATCGCCAGGAGATCCGGCGGGTGGATCCACAGGTGTTGCCGCCCGACGCCCAGTTCAAGGGCTACGTGGACGTGATCGTCCAGGATGTCTGCTTTCAGACCGACAACGTGTGCTTCCGCAAAGAGACGTACTATTCGCCACGTGAGAAACGGACGTATCTGGCCGCCCTGCCCGCAGGCTATGACGGACAGTTTGGCCCCGGCGTGATCGCCTGGATCTTGTCGTTGGCCTACGCCTCGGGGGTCAGCCAACCCAAGATCAGGGACCTGCTGCAGACGGTGGGCATCACGATCAGCGCGGGCGAGATCTCCAACATCCTGATCAAGCACCAGGAGGTCTTCCATCAAGAGCGGCAGGACATCCTGCGGGCAGGCCTGGAGAGCACGCCCTATCAGCACCTCGACAGCACGGCAACGCGGGTCTATGGGCAGAACTATCACTGCCACGTGCTGTGCAATCCCTTCTATACGGCCTACTGCACCTTGCCGAGCAAAGATCGGGTCAGCATGGTCTGCGCCCTGCTGGGCGGGCGGCCTCCCACGTTCCTCCTCAATGACGAAGCGCTGCAGCTCATGCGCCAGATGAAGGTGCCGCAGAAATGGGTCCGGCAGGTCAGCGCGCGGTTGCCGTGGGCGCAGGAGGTCACCGCGGAGGAGGTGACCGCGTTGGTGGACACCGCGGCGCCCCCGCTCCCGGGGTGCGTCGCCCGGAGGGTCCGCGATGCCTTGGCCCTCAGCTTCTATCGCACGCAAGCCTGCGTCCCCGTCGTCTCGCTGCTCATTGTCGACGACGCAGCCCAGTTCAACCTCTTGACCGACGAGTTGGCGCTGTGCTGGATCCACGAATGGCGGCACTACAAGAAGCTGGAGCCGCGTCTGGGCTATCACCGCACCGCTCTGGCCACGTTCGGCGACGCGTTCTGGACGCTCTACCGCCGCCTGCTCGCCTATCGCCAGCAGCCCACAGCGGCAGAAGCCGCGGCGCTGCGGACAACGTTTGCGGCACTGTTTGGCACGCCGACGGGCTACGCCCAGCTGGATGCCCGGGCAGCCCTGACCCTGGCCAAGAAGGAGCACCTGCTGGTGGTGCTCCAGCATCCCGAGATCCCCTTGCATAACAACCCGGCGGAGTTGGGCGCCCGCCAACGGGTGCGCAAGCGGGATGTCAGCCTCGCGGCGCGCACCGCCGAAGGTGTGGCCGCGTGGGACACCTTCCAAACGCTGGTCGAAACGGCCAAGAAGCTGGGCGTGAACATTACGGCTTATCTGCGGGACCGCATCACCCGCGCATATGCCCTGCCCAGCCTGGCCTCTTTGATTGCGCACCAGTCTGCGCGGGCTGGACAGCCTCGCGCCGCCTAACGCTCGTCTCTTTGGGGGCAAGCATTCCCGCGTCTTACTGAGAGGATGCCAACTTTCGACGGCGCGGCTTGCGATCGTTCCCGGCTACAGCCACTACAATTTTGTGAGCGCACCTGAACTGGCGCCGATCATCGACAAATGCCTCGCCGATCCACTGACCAATTCTCCCGCCGGCGCGGTGGTCGCCTCCCAGGCGGCGCCCGAACTGACCACGTCCACCTAGTAGGCCACCACGCTGATTTTGACAGGATAGACTCCGTCGTTGCGACCCCCTTGTGTCGCGATGATGTACGGGTCCTCACGCG
>DATGEP010000210.1:0-9470 GCA_035310125.1 Ktedonobacterales bacterium | reverse complement strand
CCCGCCGCCGCGTGGCCGGCGCCCGTCGTGTTGCGCGTTGCCGCGGCGCTGCGGCGTCTGGCTGAGCAACGCCATACAGAGGACAAACCCCACACGACGCCGCGCCCGCGCCGGCCCAGACGGCCGCCGAGTCGACCGCCGGCGCGGACGCTGTCGTCGACATGCTCGAGGAAGGCCCCGAAACTCGCGGTTGGCGCATCGACAGGTGGACCGGGACGCAGCCGATACGCGCATGGCAGCACGTCGTCCAGGACCGCCGGCCGCTCCGCGGGCGGACACGCTGCCGCGGCGTTCCCTTCCCGCGCCGGCAGCTTCGGCTCGGCCGTGGCGCCTGCTCCGCCGCCCAGCCAGCGGCGGCAACTGCTGCAGTACTCGAGATCCCCGTCGAGGTCTTCGAGCGCCAGCCAGGGCTGGCGAGCGCCGCAGTGCGGGCAGCCAAACCACAGCGGGCCATCGTGAATGTCGCACCTCACCACGCTGGTGCAGACCCAGCGCAGCTGGTCGTACGCGGGAGCCCCCTAGGCGATCCGCTGGTCGGCGTCAGGAAGGATGTCCAGGATCGTCAGGAAGGATGTCCAGGATCGTCTCATGCAACCGGGTCAGGGTGCCGCGCTTCGGTTCGTCAAGCGCCTGCAGGTACACGATACGAGCCATGGTCCTGTCGAGCATCAGCCGGCTCGCGGTTCATCAGGCCGACCTGCGCGTCGCTGAGCACGCCGGCGCTCGCAGTCTCGAGCTCTATCGTGGACTTGGCGACACGGTCATGGCTGCGCTGTCCCTGCAGCAACTTGGCCGTGCGGCTCAACTCCGCGCCGACTTTGGTACAGCGCGGCAGTTACTCGAGGAAACCCTGAGTGCGTACCGACAGGGCCGGATTTCACGAAATGTGCCATCGCTGCTCTACGATGTAGGGCCCCTGAGTTTTCTGGCCCAGGTGGCCAGAGAACAAGGCGATACCGCCGAGGCGCTACAGCGGGCCGAAGACGCAATGGGGATCGCCAGGGAATCGCGATCCCCGACGATGATCTGCCTGGCAGCCACGATTCTGGGCGAGCTTCACCATGATCAGGGTCGACCGGACAGCGCTCGTTCCATATGGGAGGAGGGTTTGTCGCGCGTAAGAGAAGTGACCCAGCGACATCACTACCTGGTTCCGGTCATCATCAATCTCGGCCGGCTGGCGGCAGAACATGGCAACTGGCAAGCCGCTGCGTCATTGGTAGTTGAAGCACTGTTGAGCGCGGATGAGCGAAGTCGATGGCAACTGGCGCATGCGGTGGAAGCCGCCGTCGAACTGGTTGCGACAGAGAATCATCTGGCGGACGCCCTGCAGTTAGCCGGCACTGCTGCAGCATCGCGGGAAAAATTGGGGACGCGCCGCTCTGGCCGACCGAGCGGAGGAGGCTCGAAGTGGCTCTGGCCCCCGCTCGCCAGCGCATCGACGCAGCATCTGCTGACGCGGTGTGGAGGGCCGGTCGGATCACCCCGGTGGATCAAGCGCTCGGGCTGGCGCTGGACCTGCTTCAGAACGGAGCGACGGCGCAACGTCACACTCCAGCTGACGCTGCCAGGACCGCTGGCATTACGTCGTTCGAGAGTAACTCCAGTGTTTCGGGGTCCGACTCCAATGCGCGATAGATCAGATACTGATGACCAGCATCGAGCAGTTCCCGCACATACGTCACGGCGCGCTCTGGGGTTCCGGCGAAGACCAATGCCTCGAGCCCAGGAAGTCCCTGACCACCGGTAATGACCCATGGCGGGAGCTTGTCCAATTTGGCCCGAGCCGCCTGTTCCGTTTCGGCAAGAAACAAGGGCCCGACGATGCTCGTCCGCACAATGGATCGAGCATCGCGGCCGACTTCGGCGCAACGGCGGTCAAGCACCTCGAGCTTCTGGCGCGCGTCCTCGCCGGTAAAACCGCCACCGGCCCAAGAAGCCGCACCGATATTGCAGGCGTCGCCATACGTTGCGACGAAACGCAGCGTGGTGCGCGGACCTCCACCGGCAATAAGAACTGGCACGCGCGGCCGCTGGACGGCCGGAAGCGCAAGGCGCGCTTCGGAAAGCTGGAAATGCTTGCCTGAATAGCTCACCGTCTTACCGGCGAGAAGCTGCGGAACAATTTGCAGGACCTCTTCGAGTGCCTCCTGACGTTTAGCAACCGGCGGGCAAGGCAAGCCCATCCGCCGGAACTCCTCCGGTGCGTCTCCGCTACCGAGGCCCAGGACGACGCGTCCACCGGAGATGCGGTCAACCTCCGCCACCTCTCCGGCCAATACGACCGGATGGCGAAAGAGTGCGCAACTCACCAGGGTCCCGAGACGGACAGTTCGAGTGCATTCAGCCAATGCGGCCAACGTGGTCCAACTGCTGCTCGGAGACAGTACAGGGTGGTCGGGAATCCACAATGAATCGAACCCTGCCGCCTCCGCTGTTTGCGCGATGCGTCGCAAAACAGACCAATCCGGCGATCCGCCGAGGAGAAGCCCAAATCGGGGACCTTCCCGTGCCTGGGCCACCCATGGGTGCACGTTCGCACTCTGTGCGGTCATCAGAGATCCCTCCTAACAGGTTGCGGCCGTAGCTGCTTGCTGCGCCGCGGTGCTCACACTTGCCTGGACCACCTCGAAGCAGATGACGCGGGCGCCTGGGGAGCCTGCAACCCGGGCAACTTCTTCGCGGATGTTGCTTGGCACCTGTTGAGTGTTGTCGCGCTCGACAGCGCTGTTCCACGACGACGTAATCCGTATCCGGCCGCTTGCTCGATTCGCCATGACCATCATCGCCCGGTATCCCTTGCGCGCTCTGAGCAAGCCAATGCCTTTGTCCTTCATGAAGGCAACCGTAGCGTCGACCTTGTCAGGCGCTCCGCGGAGTTCGGTCGTGCGACCGACTGTGCCCACTTCGGACTGAGCCACGCGGTCCTGCAGCAGGACCTCGAACCGGTCGACGTCGGTGAGCTGCAGACCTGTACACTCGGCTGCCTCAGAACGTGCGGCAACGCCCATTTCTTCGGCAGCACCCATCTCGGCCCCGGTGCTCCAGTACGTAGCGGAGTGTCCCTCTCCGGTCGCACGGTCGACGACCGTCGCTATCCCCAGAAAACCGGTTTGGGTTCGTAGCGACGGCTCGATCCGATCGCGAATGAGGGCAGTTATAGCCTCGATCTGCGAGGTGGTGCCCTTGAAAGACGAAATGCGTGCAAACACAGGCGCGTCCCCTCTCTGGATGAGATGACGCGAGTGTCTCCCGAAAGCGATAGCCCCTTACAGACGCAATATGCACGCGTTCCCCACGCATCCCAGGCTGACAAGGACCCCCTGAGTCGTTACTCTGGCATTTCCAGGGACGATCGTGACACACAACTCGCCAGGGCCGTTTGGGGAACTGCTGCAGCGTCTCCGAGCCACAGCTGGGTTTTCTCAAGAGGAGCTGGGCGAGCGTGCGGGCCTGAGCCAGCGCGGCATTTCCGATCTCGAACGCGGCAGGCGGCGCGCGCCACATCCCGCCACTGTGCGTCGCCTGGCCGAAGCCCTCGGATTGACGGAGATGGGCCGGGCGTCTCTGCTCCGCGCGGCTCGCAGCCAGAGCAGCAGTGCGGCCACTAACCCGTTCGCGGCAAGTCGCGATGTCCGGCACAATCTGCCGCTCCATCTCACCAGCTTCGTGGGACGCGTCCAAGAGACATCTGACATCCGTGGAGCGCTCGCCAAGACGCGCCTTCTCACGCTAGCCGGACCCGGCGGGGTCGGCAAGACGCGCCTCGCGGTGCACGTGGCCGAGGTCGAACGCGAAAACTATGAGGACGGTATCTGGCTCGTCGAGTTGGCTCCGCTTCAGGACCCCGAATTGGTCCCGCAACTGGTCGCAAACCTTTTCAGCATGCGCGAGAACCCGCACGAACCGCTGATGACGACACTCCTTATGCGACTGCAGTCGCTTCACGCGCTGCTGATCCTGGACAACTGCGAGCATGTGCTGCCGGCGTGCGTAGATCTCGTCGGCCGGATCCTGCGGACATGTCCACGCATTACAGTGTTGACGACCAGTCGCGAAGTGCTCGGCGTGGGTGGCGAGACCATCTGGCGCGTGCCGCCGTTTCGCATCCCTACTCCCGATGCTGGAACAACAGCGGAACAGGTTGCCGAAAGCGAGGCAGCGGTGCTGTTTGCGGAACGTGCGCATGCCGTTCAGCAAGGTTTTGCCATCACCCCGCGTAACGCATCCGCGGTCGCGGAGCTGTGCCGCCGCCTGGACGGCCTTCCCCTTGCTATCGAGCTCGCCGCCAGCCGGATGAGCGTGCTCAATGTGGAACAGATCAGCGAACGGCTGGTCACCCACTTCGGGTTTCTCTCTTCCAAGGACCCTACCGCGGCGAGCCGCCAGCAGACTCTGGAAAAGACGATCCGCTGGAGCTACCACCTGCTCACGCGTGACGAGCAAGTCCTTTTCGAGCGACTGTCGGTTTTCACCGGCGGATGGTCTCTTGAGGCAATGGAGGCAATAGCGGTTGGTGCTTGCGTCGATCATGACCAGGCGCTGGATCAACTGTCACGACTCGTCGACAAGTCGCTGGTGCTGGTGGCTACCCCACCAGAGGGTCCGGCGCGCTATCGCTTACTGGAGCCACTGCGACAGTTTGCACAGGACCGTCTCCGAGAGCGGGGTTCAGCACATGAGATATCTGCGCGCCATGCCGCATTCTTCCTTGGCCTGTTCGAGCGAGCTCACGAAGCGCTTCTCACGCGCGGCGGCACGACATCATGGCTAGGCCCTGAACTGGACAACCTGCGGACGTCACTGGCTTGGTTTATCGCGCAAGGGCACGTCGACGACGCGCAACGCCTGGCAAGCGCGAGTGCGCTGACGTTCTACGCCTTGGGGTACCCGGCTGAAGGGCGCCGCTGGCTGGAGGGCGCACTCGCGTTGGACGCGGGGACGGGCCCACATGACCAGAGCGTTGCGGAGTCCGGAAGCGGAGCCTCCAGCATGAGCTCAGTCGCCGGTCCCGAGGTGCATCGGCTCCTGGTGCAGGCCAACGTGCTGCTGAGCATCGCTCAGCTGACTGTCAACCAGGGCGACCTAGGTGTCGCCGAGGAAGCCGCGAGCCGCAGTCTGAAGCTGTACCGAAAAGCGGGTCGCACGATCGATTGCGCCTGGCCGCTCATCTATCTCAGCCGAGTCGCTCAGATGCGCGCCCACTTTGTGGAGGCTCGTCGATTGCTGGAAGAAACGCTCACAATTTGCGGAGAGAGCCGGCGATCGGGCAATGTGCCGTCCGTACTGGTTGAGCTCGCACCGATGACCCGCCTCGCACAACTGGACAGAGAGGAGGGTCATACGCTGGCGGCGGAAGTCCGCGTCGAGGAAGCCCTGAAACTCGCCAAAGAGGTAGGACATACAGGTTATATCTGCTTCGCTTCCGCGATCCTCGGTGAATTGCATTACGAACACGGTTGCTTGGACTCGGCGCGATCAGTGTGGGAGGACGGCCTGGCGTGGGCACGCGCGACGAATCAAAGACATGATTACTTGGTGCCGAAACTGCTCGGTCTTGGTCGGTTTGCAGAGGATCAGGGCGACCCGAATGCTGGTCAGTCGTTCCTGAGCCAGGGTTTGTTTGCTACTTGCAGACGAGATGAGCCGCTGGCACCTGGCACATGCCATGGAAGCGATAGTCGAGGTTGCCGTTGCGAAGGGACACCCGGAGTCCGCGTTGCAGCTAGCCGGCGCCGTGGCCGCGCTGCGTGAGAGCTTGCGAACGCCCATATGGCCCACCGAGCGCGCCAGACTGGATCCGGCAGTGGCCAACGCTCGACAGAGCCTTCCTGCGGCTGCCGCCGCCGCGGCCTGGAGTCGCGGCGCCACGACCCCAGCGAGCCAATGCGTCACGCTCGCCTTCGACGTGCTCCTGCGGGCACCCGCACGAACCCCCATGGTTGCGGATCTACAGCAGGAGCGGGACGGGACTTGACACGCATCTCATGCAAGGACGCGGTCCGGCGCGGAGGCCATGACTCGCGCAAGGTTTTGCGGATTGAAGAAGGCTTCCCGCGGAATCCTCCCCTCCTTGGCCAGCACGTACTGGGTCGCGTCGGCAGGCTTATCGCGAAGGGCCTGGCGCAGTCGAAGCACATCAGCCGGTACCGGACAAAACTGCGCCATGTGGAGGTTTTCGTAATAATCGGGCAACGTGGCTTCGTTGCGGCGCGCCTCGTAGTCGGCCAGCGCTGCTTCGAGCGGTCGGTTCTCAGACAGGCCCTCGTGCGCAGCGTCGGCGAGGAGTTCCGCATCACGCATGGCATCGCAGATACCGAACGCCAGGTACGGGTCCTTGTGACAGCCAGCATCGCCGACCAGCGCCCACCCTGGTCCGAACGGCTTTCTCAGGAAGTTGGGAATGTCCCCCGTGCCATAGAAGCGCTCGACACGCCGGCCGGCCCGCACACGCTCGCCAAAGCCAGGCGCGAGGTCCAGGGCATCCGTGAAGCTCGCCTCGAGCCGGGCGCGTACCGCGGCGAACTCGTCGATGGGCCAGGAGATGAAGATGACCAGCAGGTTGTTGTTCGTTGCGACTGCGAAGATAGCCCGGCGTTGCGGCAGTGCGTACACCTCCACGTGCGGATCGGGCACGTCGCGGTAGTACGTAAAGTAGCAGCACGTGAGGGTCGGCACAGCCTCGTATGTGGGCGCCTTCACGGTCTGGGCCACGAGTGAGTGCTTGCCGTCCGCGCCGATGGTGAGTCGGGCGGTAATCGGCGCTGAGCCGACTGGGCGGATGCCGAGGACGCGGTCGCCATCGCTGAGCAGGCTCTCGACGGCGGTTCCTTCGCGTAGCTCGGCGCCGGCGTCCACGGCTGCATCGACCAGGATCTTGTCCAGCAGGGCTCGGCGCGGGGCGTAGCCCCGAGCAACCCCGTCCGTTTCAAGGTTGCGTGCGGCCAGCGGGAAATCGCCAAACCAGGTTGTGTGGCTCGTCAGTGGGGGACAGCCTGTGGCGACGATCTTGTCCAGCAGGCCCCAGCGCGCGAGGCGGGGCGGGCCGTCGCGGTGGATGAAGTGGCCATGTGGGATTTCGCTCGGGAATCGCGCGCGGTCGACTAACAGAACTCGGTGGCCCTTGCGGGCCAGGAGCATAGCGGTCGACGCGCCCGCGCAGCGCGCACCGACAATGATGGCGTCGTAGTCGCTTGGCATCGCTGACTGTCCCCCTCTGTACTCGTGCGGGCCAGTATCGAGTTGGCGACTGCCGAATCTCCAGCCGAAAACCTGCCGAATCTTTTATCCAGTTCGCCGAACCCGTCGTGGCAGGCGAGCATGCCATCAAAGGCTGTCGGCGTGCAGCTCGCGTTGCCAGAGTCGATCGGTGATGCGCTTGATCGCCGCCGCGAGCTGGTAGCGATAGGTGTTGAACGGCAGACCAAGCCGCTCAGCGGCGAGCTCGTGTGTCGCTGCCGGCTCGAGGTAGGTGCAGGCCAGAGCGCGGTACAGCTTTTCGGTCTTTGGACTACCCCGTAGCTCCGAACTCGCGTCGCGGAGCAGGGCCTGTAGCGTGGCTGGATTCGGGGCTCCGCCGGCGTGCTCGGCGGCTAACCGCGAGCGTAGCAAGGGATTGGCGGCAAGCGCGTCCGGTCGCCCGAAATCGCGTAGGGCCTGCCGGACCGCCTCTTCGAAATCAGGCCTGGACAGCACCAGCATCGGCGCCCGTGCCCCCGGGTCGGGCGCCGTGGGAGCCTCATTGGAAAACTCGAGCAAACCTCTGCGCTCGATCCAGGCAAGCGGCGGCTGAATTCGCCAGTCGTGAGCGAACACCGTGTACTCGCGCTCGCCCACCTCAAAGTCCGCTTCAGCTGCTCGTGAAAAGCCAAGGGCGATGAAGCCCGGCCCCAGGATCTGCGGACTGGCGCACAAGATGAAGCTCCATGCAAGCCGAGGCGTTGTCAGCCAGCGCGTACCCGACACCGTGGCGGCCACGTTCAGAGCCGCGGGGTTCTGGTATCCGTCTCGGCTCATCCAGAAGCGGTGGTGCATCAGGCGCTCGCCGGGCCGCAACGGCGCATGGCGCTGCACGAAGCGCCAGGCCGCCGCGACGGCGGGGTCGGCCGAGCAGTCCTCTGCGTTGATCTCATCTGCGACGAGAGCGGCAGCGAAGCCATCAAGCTGGCGTGCAGCGCCCCGGAACGCAAGGAAAGCCTCGGGCCGACGGCCGAGCCAATACTCAGCAATGCGGGCGGATGCCTTGCCCTCATGGCGAAGGACCATCTCGAGGATCTCCGGGAAATCCTCCGGCGATGCCGCTTCGGCGTAGGTCGTACCTAAAGATTTCCAGTCGTATTGGGCCTGTATGAACCGGTTATGGCGCGACAGGTAAATAAGATCGAAGTAGGCGCGCTGCTGGTCACGTCCGACGCGGGACTGCAGCTGTTGGACGAGAGAGCGGAGCAGCCGGCCGTGTAGATCTGCGAAGCTCTCGGGATCTCGCCAGCGGAGATCGGCGTCAAGCACTTCCCGCGCCAGGTCGTGAGGGAACAGTCCTTCAGGTCCACGCTCGATGAACGAGAGCCCTCGCAGCCACCCGAACAGTGCGGCCGCGTCAGCCATCCCGAGCACGTCGGCCAACAGTGCCTCGGTCGTCACCCGTGCGCGCGCGCAGACTTCCAGCACTCGGCGATGGGCTGGGCTCGGCACCTGCTCGATGAAGCGCGCCAGCAGGACTTGCAGCACATCGGACGCCTGCATGGGGCTGAAGCTGTCGTGCTCGCCGTGCGCCAGCACGTCAGCGACCAGCGCCAGAGCCAGCGGGTGACCGTGGGTGAATGCAATTACTGATGCCTGCTGCGCCTCCGAAATCCCGCGTGCCTGCAGGTACGCGCGGCTGTCGCTCGGCGGCAAGTTGCGCAGCGGCACGATCCTGGCCAGCTCGCTCCAGGCAGGGTCCTCTCGCCACGCTACTGTTGGTGCGTCCCTCCCCGCCAGCACGACCAGCGCCTGGTCCGGCAATTGCGGCAGAACCAGCTCGCGCAGCCACGTATCCAGGGAGGTGAGGGCTTCGTACGTGTCGATAAGCAGGACGGGCCGGCGGAGCGCAGCCAGCGACTCAATGGGGGACAGACTCTCATCCGCCCCCAGAGCTGCCCGAATCGCGCTCAGGAAGCCTGCCGGAGACGGTTCAAGGTCACGTCCGTCGAGAGCGATCACGGTGGCCCCGGCCGCCGTAGCCAGTCGGCCAAACTGACGCAACAGGACGCTCTTGCCCACGCCACCTGGGCCGAACACGAAGAACAGCGAGACCGCGGGTTCGGTGGGATTTTGCTGGAGTGCCGAGCGGAAGAGCTCGAGCTCCGCCGCTCGACCCACGAAATACTTGTCGCGCAACGCCGCGAGGCGGTCGGCCAAACGCGACGCCACAGTTTGCGATGCTGTCATGGGGTGCCCTGCGATGTGGCCCGAGTGTAGCTTCCGCGCGG
>DATGEP010000209.1:0-12457 GCA_035310125.1 Ktedonobacterales bacterium | reverse complement strand
GCCCAGCGTCAAGAGCGACACCCGATCAGGGCCAGGAAACGAGCAGATGCGCTGGTCATAGACCATCGCGCTGTGCGCGCGAAAGTGCGGCTGAATGGCCTTGTCGCGCTTGTAGGCTTCGCTCACCTTGCTGATGGCGCGAATGGTCATCTGCGCCGAGAGGCCAAACTGGGCGCGCGTGTCATAGTACACCAGCTTTTGCAGGTCAAGCTTGCCCGCGCACTTTGCCGCGAACGCCACGGCGGCAATCGCGTTGCAGGCGGCGTTGAACTGTTCCAGGGTCCGCAGCAAGGCGGCATGCTGGTCAGGGGTCGGCGCGAGTTTGACGAGCAGGGTTTGTTTCATGCAAGCAGTGTATCACAATTGATGGTATGTGTCAGTGATGGTAGGTCCGCCTGCGGGCGGCGGCGCATTCCTCCGCCTGGGCTGAAGCCCAGCGGCTTCCTGCGCCCTTTTCTGTGAATGGGTGAGAAGTGACGAGGGATGGGCGGCCAAACTTCAGGAGTGGCATGAAGCCGCCCCAGCGTATCGAGATGCGGAAGCGTGTAGTATCAACGACGCGACACGATCGCGCGGCGCCTGAAACCGGCATAACTATTGCTGGCAATCAACCCAGTGGGCGGCCGAGTGCTGGTTCGATGGGCGGGTGTGATGCGCGATGCGACTCATTCCCCGAATCACCAGCTCGGATAAAGAGCGACGGATCAGCATTACCTGCTCCCACCCCTCGCCGGGAAATATACTGGCGCTCTCCTTCCACAATCCATCACTATCAATGCATTGCCGACTAGAGGAGCATTTCATGGCCGACGTCAAGCAATCTCCCGCTGGTGACCGCCGCGCAGCCCGCGCGAGCGCCGATATGCATCGCACCAAGTCTCATGGCTCCCTTGACGCCGACAGTATTATCAAAAACGCGCCGGATCCGGTATTCGTCTCGGACCTGGAAGGCAAGATCCTCACGGCCAACGACGCCGTCTATGAGCTGCTGGGGTTCCGCACCGATGAGGTGATCGAGCAATCGCTCTCGCGCTTCATCTCGCCAGAGGAGACACGGGAATTCACGGCGGCGCTGCGTGAGGTGATCGAGCGGGGCGTCATCCGCAATACGAAGCTGAATCCGCGCAGCGCCTCCGGCGAGGTAATTCCTACCAGTCTGAACGCCTCGGCGCTCCGCGATACCGACGGGAATGTGATCGGCGCCATCGGTATTTTACGCGACATGCGCGCATACGAGCAGGCGGTGCGCGACCTCCAGGAGTCAAAAGCCGAGTTGCAGGAGAAGATTCTTGACCTGGAGAAGTTCGAGGAAGTGGTGGTTGGTCGCGAGCTGAAGATGATCGCCCTGAAGAAAGAAATCGAGGGGCTCAAGCGAGACATCGAGAAGCTGAACGCTGAACGGGGACAGACGCGATGGCCGTAGAACAGCATGCGCCGGAGGTTCCCATAGGAGATAGCGCCAGAGAGCTGGATCTGCCGGCTCTGCTGGCGGAATATCGCCGGTTGAGCAAGCAGCACGCGCTGCTGGAGAAGCGTGGGCAAAAGGCGGAGGATCGCCGCCGCGCCATGATTCACGTCATGGACGACCTCAACGGACTCAATAAGAAGCTGGCCGATCAGCGCGCGGCGATGCTGCATATTCTGGCGGATTATGAAAACGACCGCCAGCGGTTCGCGCGGCAAACCGAGCGCCTGGATAACTTTCGCCGCGCGTTGCTGCACATCTTGCAGGATGCGCATACCGCCAACGAGCGATTGGAGAACAGTCGCAAAGCCATGATTCACATCATGGGCGACTTGAACGAGACGACGCTGGAGATGGAGCGCCGCGAGCGCGAGCTACGAGAGAAGCAGGAGCAGCTTGTACAGGCTGGTAAGCTGGCGATGTTAGGTGAGCTGACCACCGGCGTTGCGCATGAGTTGAACAATCCGCTCAATAACATCGGCTTCTTTGTCGGCAACGCTATTGACCTGATCGAGATGGGCGCGGGGGATAGGGAGCGTTTGCTCGGCGAGCTGAGTAGCGCAATGCAACAGGTGTGGAAGGCGTCGGAGATTATCTCACATCTGCGCACCTTCGGGCGCGCCGCACCGGTGAGCCAGGAGCTGGTAGCGATAAATCAGGTCATCCAGCAGGCGCTCTCACTCATGCACGAGCAGATGCGCTTGCGGCAGATCACGGTCGAGCTCGATATGCCGGACGCGTCGCCATTGGTTGTCGGCAACTCGATTCGGCTTGAACAGGTTTTCCTCAACCTGCTTACCAACGCGCGTGATGCGCTGGTCGCCGCACCATGTAAGGTTATCGCTATTACGTGCGCTGTTGACCACGACACGGTATCGGTCAGAATCACGGATAGCGGCCCTGGGATTCCCAAGGGTCTGGAGCAGCGTGTCTTCGACCCCTTCTTTACCACAAAGGAGGTCGGAAAGGGTACCGGTCTTGGCCTCTCTATCACGTACAGCATTATCAAGGATCACCACGGGAGCATTACGGTGGAGAATGATCCTGGCACCGGCGCGAGCTTCGTGATTCTCTTGCCGGTAGGACGACCCGAAGACGTGCCGAGGGAACTAGTACTATGACATATTCGCGCATCTTGATTGTTGACGACGACACTGCGTTGCTGCGAGCGCTGCCCAAAGCTATCCAGCTCCGCATGAGCCATATCCAGACGGATACGTGCGAATCCGCTCCCGCGGCCCTGGAACGTATTGCCGAGGTGGATTACGACGCCATCGTCAGCGACATCAAGATGCCAGGGATGGATGGTCTTGCGCTCCTCGAACGCATCCATGCGCTACGGCCCGACACGCCTACGCTCCTGATTACCGGCCACGGCGAGGACGAGCTGGCGATTCGGGCGCTCCGTGGTGGCGCCTATGACTTTATTCAGAAGCCGATACATCGCGACTATTTTATCGCCTCGCTCACGCGCGCCATCCAGGTACGGGCGCTCAAGCGGCAGGTGGAGGAGCAGCGCCATACACTGGAGCGCCACGCGCTGGAGCTGGAAGAGGTGGTCGCGGAGCGTACCCGTAGGCTGCGCGAGGCCAGCGCGGCCAAAGACGAGCTGCTGCACGCGCACAATCAGGCACTTGCCTCAGCGCGTGCGGCGAATGAAGGCTTGCGGGCGCTTCAGACGGTCACAGACGCCGCGCTGGCTCATCTGGCGCTCGACGAGCTGCTTCCCGAGCTGCTGGGGCGCATCAAGGAGGTGCTGGGCGCCGATACGGTCGCTATTCTGCTGATCAGTGAGGATGGCAAGGAGCTCCTGGTGCGCGCCGCCATTGGGATCGAGGAGGAAATCGCCGGGATGCCGCGGATTCCTCTCGGCAAAGGATTCGCCGGAAAGATAGCCGCTACGCGGGAGCCGATGGTCATCAAAGACGTGGCTACGACCACCGTGAGGTCAATTCTTGCTGAGCGTTCTCGCTCGCTCGTGGGTGTGCCGCTGCTGGTGGCAGGGCTGATGACCGGTGTGCTGCAGTGCGGGAGCTACGAGACACGACACTTTACGCAAAATGATGTCCGGCTGCTTCAACTCGTCGCGGATCGCATCGCTCTGGCGATTGACCACGCGCGGCTCTATGCCGAGGCGCGGCAGGCGTTGCGGGAACAGAGGGAAGCACGTGCGCAGGTGGAGAGGCTGGCGCATAAGCTCGGCCAGCAAGCCGCCGAGCTGGATACCATTATCGAGGCGATGCCCGATGGTCTCTATGTCTATGACGCGAACACTAAGCTGGTGCGCATGAATGAGCGTGGCGCCAGCCTGGCTGGTCTTACGCTGGAACAGATGCAGAAATCGGGTGAACCGCTGCCTCTGCGGAATTCGCGATACCATCTCGACGGATCGCCCCTGACACTTGAAGAATATCCGGTCTCTCAGGCATTACGTGGCATAACGGTGGTCAATGCGCGCTTCATCAGCAAGCGGTCCGAAACCGACGAGATGATCGCGATTCAGAATAGCGCCGCGCCTATCCGCGACGGGAACGGCCAGATCACCGGCGCGGTTGTGGTGTCCAGGGATATCACTGCGCTCTACCAACTGGAGCAGCAGAAGGACGAGTTCCTGAGCATCGCTTCGCATGAGCTCAAGACGCCGCTTACCAGTCTGAAAGGGTTGACACAGATTACACGCCGGCGGCTCGAGCGCGCCGGCTCGCCGGAGGCGGCGCATCTGGCAGGCATGGAGCGCGCGATCGGGCGCATGGAGCTGTTGGTAAATGACTTGCTCGACATCTCGCGCATCGAATCGGGCAAGCTGGCGTTGCGTACGGAGCGGGCCGACCTGGTGGAGATCTGCCGCCAGGTCGCGGAGGAGCAGCGCGCGGCGACGGAACGGACGATCCTGTTGGAGTTGCCCGAAGCGCCTATCGAGCTGGAGGTGGACGTGGATCGCATTGGGCAGGTGCTCTCCAATTTGCTCTCCAACGCGCTCAAGTACTCGCCACAGGATGAAGCGGTGGTTCTCTCGGCGCGATTGAACGAAGGTGAGGCGCTCTTCAGCGTGGTGGACAAGGGGCCGGGCATTCCAGCCGACGATCTGCCCTTTATTTTTGAGCGTTTCTACCGCGTACCCGGTATTACCGTGCAGGCTGGCTCCGGTGTAGGGCTGGGGCTGGGCCTCTACATCTGCAATGACATTGTCGAGCATCACGGTGGGCGTATCACGGTGGAGAGCGCGCCTAATCATGGAAGCGTCTTCACCGTGGCGCTGCCCCTGGCTCCCGCTCGTAAGGTCGCCTGTCACCCGGTGGAAAGCCGGAATGGCGCCGAAAGGTGAGCGCTTGAGTGCTATCATAGTGGTCGTGTACCAACAACCTGTGTTGCCCAGCCATCTTCCATTGGAAACGCGCTTGCTGTAGTGGGTATACTCTGCGCAGACGCACGACTCCTCAACCGGCGCGGGGGATTGTGTGCGCGCCGGCGGGACGTTTCGCTCAGCCCAATCTGGCGCGTCTCCGGCGGGGCGCGATTCGTTCGCGTCCTGGTCTTTGCAGGAGGGTGAGCATGGCAGAGAGTACACCAGAGGACGGCTTATCCAGTCCCGCATCTATGCTCAGCTTCCCGGAAGGATTCCGCTGGGGTGTCGCGACGGCGTCCCATCAATACGAGGGCGACAACACCAACAACAACTGGTATGCGTGGGAGCGCGCGGGTCGGATCGTGTCGGGTGACTCGTGCGGCCTCGCCGCCGATTGGTGGGCGCATGCCGAGCGCGACTTCGATTTCGCCGCACAGCTCGACCTCAACGCGCTGCGTCTGTCGCTGGAATGGAGCCGCATCGAGCCGCGCCCCGGAGAGTGGGACGCGCAGGCGCTGGCACGGTATCGGACTATGCTCCAGGGGTTGCGTGAGCGGGGAATCGAGCCGCTCGTCACCCTTCACCACTTTACGAATCCGCTCTGGTTCGAGGAACGCGGCGCATTCCTCGCTTCCTCCTGCGTAGAGCTTTTCGCCCGCTACGTTGCGCACGTAGTGGAGGCGTTGGGTGATCTCTGCGATTTCTGGTGCACCATCAACGAGCCGAACATTTACGCCTTCACGGGGTATCAGCTCGGTGTTTGGCCGCCAGGTCGAAAAGGCGCGACTCTTGACGCAATACGTGTTCAGGGGAACATGGCGCGCGCGCACGCCGCCGCATACGCTACCATCCATAGCAGGCAGCCAGCGGCGCGTGTGGGCTGGGCGCAGAATTACAACGTCTTTGACGCCGCCAATCCACGCTCTGGCCGTGATCGTCTGCTCGCCGGCATCATGGACGCCGCGTTCAACGATATCTTCCCGCGCGCCGTGCTGACCGGAAAGGCGGTTTTCCCGTTCAGTCTCGCGGCGGGAAATCTCTCCGCAGTGCGCGGCACCTGCGACTTTGTGGGCATCAACATCTACTATCGCGACCTCGTTACCTTCGACCCGCGCCGGCCATTGGAGATGTTTAGCCGGCGCTCCAGCGCTCCCGGCACACCACACGGCGATACGGGGGCGGAGCTGGTCACTGGCGAGGTGTACCCGCAAGGCATCGCACGCATTGCGCGGCGGGTCAGCGCCTTTGGCAAGCCAATTTATGTGACGGAGAATGGTGTAGCCGACGCGCATGACCGGCTGCGGCCATGGCTGCTCGCCACCGCCACACACGCGATGCACGAAGCCATCGCAGACGGCATTGATCTGCGTGGGTATTACCATTGGTCGCTTGTGGACAATTTCGAGTGGGCGGAAGGCTGGACGCTGCGGTTCGGACTTGCCGCGCTCGACATCGAGACGCAGGAGCGCACGCCGCGCCCCAGCGCGGCGCTCTACGGCGCTATCGCGCGCGCCAATGGCCTTTCGGCGGAGACGCTGCGCGACTATATCCCGGAGGCGCCGGTATAAATACTACGAGAGCGCCGGTGGAGCAGTGACGAGACGATAGGTGCGGCGCGCCGGATTATGCGGCACGGTCCAAGGACTGGCGGGGAGGGTGCGTATGCTGGCCTGGGGATTTCTTCTCAGCGCGGTGGGATTAGGGATTGCGTACGCCGCCGCGCGGGTGCGGTGAATACCGAGGCCTTGCGGCACGTCGTGACGCATGAGTACGTCATTCTGGGTGAGGTGCTCGATGGTGATCATTTTCCTGCTCGGCGTTCGCTTTAGTGCGCTCCGGCCACGAGCGGAAGTTGGAGATAGGTCGGCGCCACCTTGCACTGACGAGGGGCATATGGACGAGCGGAGTAGACTTTGCGCCACTCGATCTCTTGCATGATGGGCTCGTCCCATAACGGTCCTTCGCGATTCACCGCGTTTCTTCGTTCGCCGCGACCGTCACGCTGAGCGCACGGCGATACACCTCTGGGCGGCGATTCGCGAGGGCGGGGATGCGACGGCGCACGTCGGTTATACGCGCGGTATCTACCTCTGCCGTGATGATACATGGCGTCTCGCCATCCGCCTCCGCCAGCACTTTGCCCCAGGGGTCAACGATCATGCTGTGGCCGTGGGTTACGCGCCTGGGCGGATGCGTGCCGACCTGCGCGGCGGCAATGATGTAGCAGCCATTCTCGATGGCGCGCGCGCGGATCAGCGGCTCCCAGTGGTCGCGCCCGGTCTCGCGGGTGAACGCCGCCGGGAGCGGGAGCACCTGCGCGCCAAGGAGTGTCAGCGCGCGGAATAGCTCCGGGAAACGGAGATCGTAGCAGGTCGCCAGCCCCAACCGCAGGCCGCCAACTTCCGCGGTCACCACTGTGTCGCCCGCTGACATCGTCGCGGACTCCTGATATGGCGGCGCCTCGTCGCGCGGGGCGGCATCGAAGAGATGGATTTTGCGATAGGTCGCGATCTGGCGGCCATTGGCGTCGAAGAGGACAGCGGTATTGTAGGGTCGGGCGTCGTCGGGAGCGTCGTCGGGCAGCTCCAGCAGACTGCCACCGTGCAGAATCAGTGAGTGACGGTAGGCCAGCGCCGCCAGCCGCATCGTCGCGGGACCAGGCACCGGCTCGGCGTTCGCGCGGTTGCCACTGGCAGGTCCCAGGTAGGTCCATAGCTCCGGCAGCACAACCATCCGCGCCCCTGCCTCCGCCGCATGGATAATGGCCGCCTCCGCTTCCGCCAGATTTGCCGTCTTGTCGTCGCCCGAATTGAGCTGCACCGCAGCCACACGTAGCCGCATATGGCGCCTCCTCTCGTACCATGTCGCTCGCGCGCTATTGTATCATCAGCGTACAGCACAGCCATCCATCTTGTCGCGGGCGCTGCTCTGCCGGTAGAGTAAGGGTGATTGGTATCGCCGCTTCGGAGAACGTATGGCGCAACCGGCTCGCCCTTCACCAGCACAGGACCCCAATTTTCGCGCGCTGCCACCGCTCGCGCCCCTGCTGAAGTGGGCCGGTGGCAAGGAGCGCGAGCTGCGCACGATCCTGCCGATGGTACCGCCGTTCGCGCGCTACTACGAGCCGTTCGCCGGAGGCGGCGCCGTCTTCTTCGCCTTGCGGCCCGCCAACGCCTACCTGAACGACCGCTCGCCAGAGCTGATCGCGCTCTATCGCGCCGTCGCAGCGGGGGAGCCGGTCTTTTTTGCCGCGCTCGATACGCTGCTGCGGGATTGGAAGCGCCTAACCGCGCTGGCCGAGGATGGGCTTGCGCCGCTCTCCGCCGCGTATGCGGTCTCTATCGCTGAACCGGATAGTGGAGGGGAGCTGCGAGCAGCGGTAGCCCGGTTCATTGCCGAGCATGCCGCGACGCTCGCCGCGCTCTGCGCCGGCCCGCTGCCCAACAGTGACCAGCTCGCGGACCACGTGCGCGCCCAGATCGAGCGCAATCTGCTCTCAAAGACACGGCGCATGCGTGCTATCGGGCAGCGCAAGGGGGCGTTGCCGTCCACCGATGTCACGGCCAATCTCGAAGCCGCGCTCAAGAGCGCGTACTACATGCACGTGCGTCATCTGCTCAACAGCGCCGCTCTGCTCGCGGTGCCTGCTGGGGTCGCCGCGGCGCTGTTTTACTTCGTCCGTGAAAACGCCTACGCCTCGATGTTCCGTTACAACCGGCGCGGCGCGCTCAATGTCCCGTACGGCGGTATCTCCTACAACCGCAAAGGTCTCGCCCGCAAAGTCGCTCACCTGCGCTCGCTGGAGGTGCGCGACCTGCTCGGCTCGGCCACGCTTACCAGCCTCGACTTCGCCGAATTTCTGCGCGCACACCCGCCCGCGCCGGAGGATTTTCTCTTCCTCGATCCACCGTATGACAGCGAGTTCAGCACCTACGCGCGTCACGAATTCGGACCCGCCGATCATGAGCGGCTGGCCGCGTATCTCTTGCGCGAGTGTCCGGCGCGCTTTCTGCTTGTCATCAAAGATACGCCGCTCATTCGTCGCCTGTACGGCAACGCCGGCCTGCGCATCTCCATGGCGGGCAAGCGCTATCTTGTCAGCTTCCAGGATCGGAACAATCGCGAGGCCGAGCATCTATTCATCAGGAACTATTGAGAGCGGCGTCGCATGCGCCACCAGGTTGCCGCGCAGCCGCAGCTCGCGCCGCAGCGCGAAGACGCGCCGCAGCCGGTGGAGCTGGTCGGGCGTGCGCGCCGTCACCATCAGATTGACCGTGAGCGTTCCTTCCGGCGCCAGGAGGAGCGCGAGCTGCCGCAGGAAGGGCGTCGCCAGCGTCCCAAGCGTCAGTCGCCCCGCCTCGAAGAGGTCCAGGCAGATGAGATCGAAGGCGCCCGGCGCGTCAGGTGCGCCTGGTGCATGCTCCGCCACCCAGGCGAAAGCGTCCGCTTCCACGATGGTGAGGTGGCTGAGACCGTCCAGTCCGAACTCGCTTCGCGCCAGGGCAATCACCTCCACGTCGCGCTCCACGCCCACCATCGCCACGTCGGGGCAGCGCCGCGCCAGCAGCTTTGCCACTGTGCCGCCACCCAGACCCAGGAGCAGCGCGCGCCGCGGGCATCCTGGCGGCAGCATCAGTCCCCAGTAGCCGCCGCCCGGCCCTGGTCGCGGCTCGCCGTCGTCGTCCGGGGATGCCGCCTCATCGGGCACGGTGACGGACTGCACCACGCCGCCAACTTCGAGCGCGACACCCCAGTGTTCGCGCGGCGCTGTGCGCACGGGCAGCCGCCGTGTCTGTCCGCGCCGCCGCTTCTTAGGCACCGCTGGATGCCTCCTCCATTTTGTCTGCGCTCCTGCCCGCGCATGCAGGTTGCCCACGCATTCCGTAGCGATGTACTGCTTCGTTCTATACTGGACAGAGAAGAAAATGCGCAAGGAGAGCCCCATGATGCTCGCACCCATCGCATCAGTGACGCACGCAAAGCCCAGCGCCACGTACGGAGCGACGCCAGGCGCCAGGAAGGTGTACGCGGCTTTGCAGCAAGCCTTAACCCAAGGGCTCGCGCTGCGCTATGCTTACTCTGCGACCTCCCGGACCACGATGAGAGCAACTAGAGAGGGACATATCGTATGCCTCACGACGACTTGAAGACGGATATTGCTCAGCGGCGCGAATCGTTGGTGGAGCTGCGCCGCTTCTTTCACCGGCGGCCGGAGCTGGCATTCGAGGAGCACGAGACGGCGGCGGTGATCGCGGACCACCTGCGCCGCGCTGGTCTGGACGTGACCGAGGGTGTTGGCGGCACTGGCGTGGTGGGGCTGCTACGTGGGACGGCGGGTGAGGGCGGGCGGACGCTGCTGGTGCGCGCGGATATTGACGCGCTGCCCATTACCGAAGCCACCGCCGTGGCGTACAAGTCCGAGACGCCGGGCAAGATGCACGCCTGTGGGCACGACGGTCACATTGCCATCGCGCTGACGCTGGCGGACCTGCTCGCCGCGCGGCGCGACCAGCTTCACGGCACCGTCAAATTCGCTTTTCAACCAGCGGAGGAGCGGATTGGCGGCGCGGAGCCGATGATTGCCGACGGCGTGATGAAGAACCCCGATGTGGACGCCGTGATCGGGCTGCACATCTGGAGTCCAACGCCGGTAGGCAATGTCGTGGTGCAGGCGGGGCCATTCTTCGCCAGTGCCGACGAGATCGTGCTGAGGGTGCGTGGGCGCGGTGGCCACGGCGCTATGCCGCATCTCAACGTAGACCCCATCGTCGCGGCGGCACAGATCGTCGTCGCGTCGCAGACGCTGCTGAGCCGCGAGGTGTCGCCATTTCATCCTGCTGTCGTCACCTTCGGGAAGATCGCCGGAGGCACGGCCTACAATGTGGTGGCCGACGAGGTGGAGCTGCGCGGTACCGTGCGCGCCTATGATACCACCGACCGCGAGCTCCTGCTGCGCCGCATCGGCGAGATTGCGAGTGGCGTCGCGGCAAGTCTGCGCGCCGAGGCGCACCTGGAAGTCATTCGCGGCTGCCCCGCCTGTGTCAACGATGCTGGCATGACGGAGCTGGTGCGCCGCGCCGCCGAGGCAACGGTGGGAACCGAGCATATCCCCGCGGGCGATCAGCGCCAGTCAGTGAGCGACGATATGGCGCTCTTTCTGGAAGCTGTGCCGGGCTGCTACTTCCTTGCCGGCGCTGGGAACGCGGAGAAGGGCATCACCGCACCGCACCATAGCGCTCGCTTCAATCTCGATGAGGATGCGCTACCAATCGGCGTGGAGGTGCTGGCGCGCGCGACGCTTGACTTCCTCAGTCACTAGCATGCGGGGCCATCCAACTCTCCCAATTGCAGCTCGTTCCGCAGCCGGCAGACGATGCATTCTTTCGTGCCGTCCTCCAGCGTCTCCATGATCTGCTACGACTGGTACCTGTCGCACCAGTAGAACTGTGGAGGGCGTGTTGGCACTCTCGCGAGGTGGGCAGCGCTGCCCACCTCGCGCAATAGGGTGTCCACATCTTCCTGCTCGGCCATCATTCACCCCCTTCTGGGCGCTCTAGCTCCTGCAATGAGAGCGATCCCCACAGCCCTGCGCGGTCTTCTGCCTCGATCTGTGCCTGTCTCTCCGCCTGGTGCTTGATCTGCTGGTAACTCTTCTCCGGCGTCGGCAAGTCCTCGGGCATCGGCACGCTTGCCTCCGCCATCGTCTGCCGCACTAACTTGCCAGCACGGTGATGTGTCTCGTTGGCAGCCTCTTTCTCGCTCACGGTGTCGCGGGCGAGCATCTCGCGGGCAAGCGCGGCACGAAAGCTGTTGGCGGCAAGCTCGGTGCTGCCCATCCAGTCGAGGATTTGCTGACCGCGCTTGAGGCCCTTTCGCGCGTGAATGTCGCGCGCCGTTTCCCCGTTGTAGAGGCCCCGATAGCCGTGATCCTGGAAGATGGCAAAATCGTGCGGCGTCAGGTGTCCTGCCAGGCGCGCCTGAGCGGCCAGTTCGCGGTTGTGCTCCAGAGTCTTTGCACGCTCCTCGATACGTAAGCGTCGCTCTTCATCGGCGTCGGAGATCTCCTGCCGGCGCGTCTGAACCGCGAAGTAGGTCTGTCCGAGGGCCACTTGTGGCTTTTCGGGATCGGCGTTCTGCACCACGAGATAGCAGGCATAGCGGGACAGGTGTACATCCTCGACCCGCCGACGCGCCCCCTTGCCGACCGTGATCATATCGCTCACATGGGCGAAATGATCCGCGACGGCATATCCACTCTGCTCGCAAGCTTCTTCAGCCTTCGCAATCGTGTTGCGGAACTTGCCATATTCGGTATAGCCCAGCTCTCGCGCCAACTCGCGAGCGCTCCAATACTCTATGCCGGTATCTTCTTCCACGTGACGGATCGCCTCGAACGGCGAGATGCGCGGGGATGGCTTGCCTGGCTTATTTGGCATGCGTATGCCTCGCCTTTCCTGTTTCGTAGTGGCGCCTATCTCTCGATTTGCGTCAGCGCTGGTGCTCATGTACAATAGCTGTGACTGGAAGCGTTCTCGTCTTGGCGGACTAACGCTCACAGTTTCTCGCCCGCCTGGTTATTTACGCCGCGGGCTTTTCTTTTGGGCGCTTCCTGGTGAGTTCTTCTGCGCTCGGCCAGGCGATGTCAG
>DATGEP010000208.1:0-1359 GCA_035310125.1 Ktedonobacterales bacterium | reverse complement strand
CACGCCCACGAGGACGAGCACGACGGCGGCGCCGACGAGCAGCGACTTGCGTCCATTGGGGGGAGTAAGCTGCATGTTCTTGCGCCAGGTTTGCCAGGCGCCGCCAGAGGGTGTGGGGGAGGGGGGCGCTGCCGGCGCGTCCTCATCGGGAGGGGGCGGAACGCTGAAGTTGGAGGCGGATTCGGTCTTGCTCTTGACGGCGAGGGCGGCGCGAGCGGGGATCTCGGAGGAGACGGCGGGCATGGTGAGGCGTGAGACGCTGGAGTCGCGGTGGAGGACGGCATCTCGCACGGCCATCGCAAAAGCGCGGGTGTTGGGATAGCGGTCGTCGGCGTCGCTGGCCAGGGCTTTCATGATCACTTGCTCAAGCTGGGGCCAGATGACGGAGTTGCGCCGGGAGGGCGGCGTGAGGGGCGCGGTGAGCACGAGGGCGGCGACTTCGTATGGGGTGGGGGCTTCGTGAGGTACGGTGCCGGTGAGTAGCTCGTAGAGCACGGCACCCAGGGCGTAGATATCGGCGCGTTGATCCACGAGGCCGGCGCGAAGCTGCTCGGGGGCCATGTATTCCGGAGTGCCGACGGGGAGACCAGTCGCTGCGAGGGTGCGGTTGGAGCCGGTTTGTTTGAGGAAGGAAGCCTCGCGGGCGATGCCGAAGTCGGTGAGGAGCGCTTTGCCTTCGGCGTTGATGAGGATGTTTTCGGGCTTAACGTCGCGATGGACGAGCCCCTGAGCGTGGGCGGCGTCGAGGGCGGCGGCGACCTGGACGACGTAGCGGGTGGCTTCGGAGACGGGGAGAAGTCCGTCGCGCTCCATGCGGTCGCGCAGGGACTCGCGCAGGACGGGCATGACGAGGAAGAGCAGGCCGCGCTCCTCGCCGTAGTGGTAGACGGGGACGACATTGGGATGGTTGAGGGCAGCGACGCGGCGTGCCTCATCGCGGAAGCGCTCGACGTAGCCGGAGTCCATGGCGAGAGAGGCCGGCAAGACCTTGACGGCGACTTCGCGATCCAGCTTGGGATCAATGGCGCGATAGACTTCGGCCATGCCGCCAGCGCCAAGCAGCGAGAGAAGCTGGTAGCCGCCGAGCGACTGGCCAACCAGCGTACCTGTGTTCCCTGGCGTCACCCGCACTCCCTTTCTACCCCAATGCGCCTGTCTGTTTCGTTCGCTACAAGCGCGCGGCCATTGTAGCGGCGAGAAAAAGTCATGTCAACTCAGGTAGCCCGAAGGAACCGGGCATACCGTGGGCTTTCGCGGGCTGTGGTGATATGTCGTGATACACACTGGCTACAAAGACGCTGGCTGGCGCGATCGCGGCAGGGAATAGGGATCTCACCCCTGGCCTCGCCCTGGCCCCGT
>DATGEP010000207.1:0-38421 GCA_035310125.1 Ktedonobacterales bacterium | reverse complement strand
GCGCGTCGTCGGTGTAGGGATTGCCGCCAGCCAGCGCGACTTCCGCGTTGACATGCGTGAACGAGATGACATCATTGAAGTAGGCCGACGATGTGGGTACGATGGTGGCGGCAATGAAGGCCAGGAGAAAGATAATGAGAGCGTCTACCGCCAGCGCATATGCGCTGGCGAGGACGGCGAGCCGCAGCTTTGCGTACCGGCGCGCCAACCACGCGGGCGCACGGGGCGAGACAATAGCGGCAAGCAGGCACGCCATCCCAGTGGCGGTGGCGAACGCGGCGACCGGACCCAGGTAGCCGCCGTTGGGCACGTTGGGCAGTACGTCCACGGCGTCCCCCGCGACTGTCAGCAGCGCGGTACCAAGAGCGAGCAGCGCGAACCGGCGCGGAAAGGGGTGGCGTTTTACCTCGGAGGACATGGAGGACACGGAGGACATGGAAAGGTTGGGAGAAGCGACCGATAAAGACGATGAGAGATTGGGCGGCATTGACAGGATTGCAGCGTCGTCGAGAGATGCCGGCGCGTCGCCGGTACGCAGGATCTCGTCGCTCATGCGGTGGCCTCCGGAAGCAGCTGGGGTACGGACACGAGGGCGGCGCGATCAGGCACGGCGCCCGCCGCGCGACGAACGGCGTAGAGGCCGTTGACCGCGTAGAGGGCGATCCAGGGAGCGACGGCGAAGTAGTTGGGCAGGGAGCGATAGGCGAAGAACAGCGGCACGAGCGCGAGCAGCAGCACGCCGTCGCCGAGGCGATCACGCCAGCGCCACTGGCCCCAGAGGGAGCCAGCCAGTGCGACTCCTTCCAGCGCCGCGAAAACGAGTGGGGGGATATATGGGAAAACGTGACCGGTGAAGAGAGCGTTGACGCCCATGCCGGCAGGAAACATAGGATCGGTCATCGGCAGCCAGAGGCTCGTGAGCCATACTCCTGGCGAAGCGACGATATACGGCAGATTGGGCAGCAGGAATGCGGACAGGGCGATCAGTGTGGGATACATGATAGCGCGGAGGAAAGGGAACCGCATCCCCGACCCCTCGCCGCGCACGGCAAGGGGAGATGGAGCGCCGGATTTGGAAGCTGAGGTGGCCCAGGCAAGGAGGAAGAAGGGGAGAAAGAACCAGCAATACTGGCGGTAGGCGCAGGCAAGACCGAGCAGGATTGGCCCAAGCCAGCGGCGCTCTCGGAAGTGCCAGGCGGCGAGCAGGAATGCAAGGCAGATGCCCTGTGCGTCGCCGAGAAACGAGTAGCCAAGCACGATGGCGTTGGCGCCAGCGGCGAGCGCGGCCCAACGGCGGAATCCAGGTGGCGCGAGGCGCACGAGCCAGATGAGAAGGCCCAGGTAGATGAGCAGGTGCGGGAGCAGAATGTTGCGCAGGCCCACCGCGAGCAGCGGCACATAGAGCAGGAACGAGAGCGCGGGATAGCTGTGCAGCGTGGCCGGATCGAACGCGCTCGCGACATCGGACGGGTTCGCGATGTAGCGGCGCTGTACCGCCAGGATGCGGGCGTCAGCCGGATAGTCGTAGCCCGTCCCGAAGATCCGCCCTCGCAGTGGTGTCGCGAGCGTGTGCGGGTAGTTGCGTAGCACCCGGGTAAAGTCCGCGTCGGCGGTGTAGGGGTTCGCACCGGCGAGCACGAGCGCTGCGTCGGCGTGCGCGAATGAGATAGCATCGGTGGGGTACGCCTGAGAGGGTGGCGCCAGCAGCAGCGTCAATCCCAGCACGACGGCAATCAGCGCATCCAGCGCCAGCGCAAAGCCCACTGCGAACGCGAGGTAGCGCAGAAAGGCGCGCACCGGGGCGGGCATGCTGCGATGCACGATAAACGCCAGCCGCTCTGGAAGGCTCCGCACGTGAAGCGCTTCGTCCCCCTCCCCAACGCCGCCTGTTGATGACTCATCGGGCGCCGCCGCGCGGCGCCAGACAGCGGCGAAGAGACACATCATGCCAAGGAGGCTGGCGAGTAGCGTTCCGGCGCCAACCAGCGGGGTCGCGGTTGCGCCGCGCAAGAGTACGGCGCCATCGGAGGCGATCAGGAAGAGCAGGCTGCCGAACACGACCATCATGTAGCGTGGCGGCATCACGAGGCGGCGCATCATGGGGTCACCTCATCGCCGGCTCCGAGGTCGGCAGCGCCGGCGCGCGCCGCTTTGCCGCGCCAGTAGTGCGTGAGAACATACACCACCAGCGCGGCGAGCAGCAGGTTACGCAGCGCGGCGGTGATGGGCACGAGCTGTTGGGGTGTGGCGTGAAGCGGGACGAGCAGCAGACTGCCGTATGACAGCGGGTAGCAGAGCGTTGTGGCGAGACAGATCGCACCCCACGCCAGGAACGCGCGCACGTTCAGGCCATACTCTAACGCGACGAGCGGACTGACCCAGAGAAGGTACTGTGGACTGAAGACCTTCGTACCGACCATAGCCAAACATAACGTGAGAATCATCGCGAGGACCAGCGATATCCGACCACGCCAGAAGAGATACGCGACAAGAGCGATACCAGCCAGCGCGATCAATGTGCAGAGTGTCGCCAGCGCATCGAGGCCGGGGGATTGCTGGCACGTCGCATTGTAGGAGTAGCTGTAGGAGACGCCGCCGCCGGTGAGGCGCGCCCAGAGGTAGGAGACCGTCGCTGGCAGCGATTCTACCTGTACGCAACGGCTGCCCATGAAACGCAGCGGGTCGAGGACACGAGACGGATTGAGCAGCGCCGCCAGACCAACAACAGCGGCGACGACTCCGGCAAAGGTTGCCGGGGCGCGCCATGTTGGCTTGCCCTGGCGCGAGCGCCATGTATGGATCAGGAAGAGCGGCAGCAGGAGCAGTGGATAGAGCTTGAGCAGCACTCCAGCGGCGAGCGCAACGTACGCCAGCTTCTGACGATCCTGCCGGAGTGCCACCACAGCGCAGACGACGCAGGCGGATGGTACGACGTCAAAGCGGCCGGCAGCGGTCGCCATGCTGCCGAGCATCGCATAGAACAGCCAGGCGTGCGCCGCGCCGGGCGCGCCGAAGCGCCGAAGCAACGCGGTCACGCCATAGATGACGATGAGCATTTCCACCGCGAAGAGCCACGGATACAGCGCGGCGGGCGCCAGCGCGGGCAGGGAGAATGGGACGAGGGCGAGCGGGCCGTACTCGCGGGGCAGTGCGACGAACGGAGCAGCTGGTAACGTGCCCAGGTACACGGGGCAGGCGTTCAGGTGCGCGGCGGCGACGGCGGACGGGCCGCCCCAGAAGGCGCGAGCGTAGCACTGATATTCGACGACATCCACCTCCGGCAGCCCAAACCCCTTGCTGGCGCCGATGAGCAGCAGAAAAGTGGCGATCAGGAGGATGAGCCAGAGCGGTATGCGTGTCGGCGGGCGCACCGCGTCTGCCGCGGCAGGCGCGCTTTCGGGTGCGCTGGGCGCCGCCAGTGTATTCTCGCGCATGGATAACTTTCTGATCTGCAATGGCTCGCGCGCAGCGTGCTTCCTCAACGGAAGGTGCGCGATTTTGGTACAGCGAAGTTAGAACGGATGGGGCCACGGTGAGCTAACGCGGGTGAGAAAGGGAGAGATGCTTTCTCAGCAAGTGCTCACATGGACTGAGGCAGGCACCATTACCTGCCCCATCCACCAATCTCACCGGCGACACATGCCTTCCGCGGTGACGGCCCAGGACAACATGTGCGGAAAACGAGGCAATCTACACGCGCGCTTTTATGTGCTGCGCCACATGGAACGACAGCGCCATCGTCGAGAGCATCGGGTTGACGCCGGAGGCCGAGGGGAAGCCGCTGGCGTCCGCGACGAAGAGGCCGCGCACCCCGTAGACTTCGCCAGTTGGGTCGGCCACCGCCGTCTTGTCGCTGCCACCGAGGCGGCAGGTGCCCATCTGGTGCGCCGTGCCAAGCCCGAGACGGTTGGGTATGACGCCGCGCCGCTCGATCTCCGCCAGGTAGGCATCCATTCGCGCCCGACTCACGGCGCCTGGCTTGCCGTCCTCGTTCTCCAAGATCAGCGGCGGCGTATAGGATGCGCTCGCGGCGATTCCGCCGCCCGCGAAGATGATGCGTGACACCTCACCGATGCCGCGTATCAGGTGGCGTTGGTCAAGCTCGTTGGGCCAGTAGCTCAGGACCGGATCACCCTGCTTGTCGAGCGTAACCTGGCCTTCGCCAGTGTCGCGCGTGAGGATAATGTAGGCGGCGTCGTAGGCCACGCGCCGCATCTCACGCTTGTGTTGCAGGCCGCTCTCCCACGGCACGGCCAGCCCCAGGATGCCCGGATGCACCGGCATCACCTCGAAACGCAGGCCGTATGCACCCTCAAGATGCGCGAATTGGTCGGAGTAGACGGTCTGGAGCGAGCCTTTCCACGCCTCGATAGGGTCAGGGTAGCGGCCCAGCATTGGCACGACAGGATGCAGCCGGAGGTGGCGCCCGATATTAGGATTCTTCAAGCCGGAGCGCAGCAACAGCGCGGGCGACTCAACCGAACCCGCTGAGACGACGACGACCGGTGCGCGCACGACGACACGCCGCCGCGCGCCGGTCTCACTGTCGGGCGCCCATCCTTCAACGCCCACGGCGCGTCCCGCCTCGATCAGCACGCGCTCAACGCTACAGCGCACGACAACGCGGGCACCCCGGTCACTGGCATCTTGCAGGAACGTCAGCATGGTGGACTGCTTGCGGCCATACGGGCAGCCGTAGCCGCAGTGGCCGCAGCGCTGCTGGCAGTCCGAAGCGTTACGGGGTATGGGCTTCCAGTCGTAGCCGAGCGCCTGGCAGCCGCGCTGAAGGGCGGCGTTGTTGGCGTTGGGCTCGCTGTCGCCAGTGTTGACGCCGATACGCTGCTCCGCCACATCGAAGCCCCGCTGGTAGTCGGCGGTGGTGGCGCCTGTCAGACCATGCTCGCGCTCCCATTCCTCCAGCACGTCCGGCGGCGTGCGCAGCGATGTGCTCCAGTTCACGACGGTGCCGCCGCCCAGGCAGGAGCCAGCTAACACCACCATACCCAAATCACTGGTAGAGAGCAGGCCGCGCCGCAGATACAGCTTCTCCGTCATCTCGGCTTCGTTGCCGGTAAAGTCCGCCTCGTTGTAGTAGCCACCTTTTTCCAGGATCACGACATCTTTGCCGGCGGCGGTCAGCTCGGCGGCCATCACACCGCCGCCCGCGCCAGATCCGACGATGACGGCATCGGCGGTCAGCGCCAGGTCACCAGTGACGGCAACAGTGCCGATGCGCTTGGGCGCGACATCAGGCGACGGCGGCGGCGGGGCGGGCGCGTAGCCGAGCGCCGGCCAGTTGGGATTGGCGCCGTCCGTGATCGGAGTGGAGTAGAACAGCGCGCAGGCCAGACGCTTGACAGCCTGGAAGCCCTGGCGCACATCGGCGCGTGAATGGGTGGACATCTTCCGCAGCACGGCCTCGCGGGCAGCGGGCGGCATGTGCGCAAGTCCCCTTGGCTGGCTAAATAGCAGCATACACAACAATGGGCTATTCAAGGTGCCCAGCAGCTTCTTGAGGCTCAAACGAACCTCAGGTGACTCCCCTTCAATGGTTGCGGCGAAGCGTTGCGCGATATCGAGATCACGTGCCGAGCGGGCGTAAAGGCCGTGAGCGTCGTCTTCTCCGTCCGGCGGTTGCAGCGTCGGGATCAAGGTGTCACAAAACACGCTCAGGGTCCGTAACTCTGTTGGTGTGAGCCAGTTTGCGGTCATCGCTGGTGCTGCTGCTTGCTCGGTGGTCGCCATAGTGGCCGCCTTCTTCTAGAGGAATTCCGCCATAAGGGGAACGGCATACGAGAAGACCGTCTGTTGGGGTGTTTGACTCTATGCTGCGATGATATATCATCACGCAAGGGCTAATATCGGCCACTGGACACGAGCAGCAGTACGAGTAGCAGAGGAAGCGGTTAACACATGGGAGCACCCTCACCGCGCACGTACGAGGTACATGCGCGCTCAACCGATGTCTTTGGGCGTGTGCTCTGCAACGCGCGCGACCAGCACTACGTCGTGGATGGACCGGTGCAGAACGGCTGCCCAGGCGAGGCGGTGACGCCCGCCGAGCTGTTTCTCTCAGGTGTCGCGGCCTGTGGCGTCGAGCTTGTCGGCGTGCTGGCGCGCGCCCAGGAGGCGCCGTTGCGCACCGCTCGCGTGGACATTCAGGGCGTGCAGGATCCAGCGCATCCGGTGCGTTCAGATGTCAACCTCTTCAATGCCGTACACATCTCCTTTACGCTCAGTGGCGTCACCGAGCAGCAGGGAGAAAGCCTCATCGCGGCATTCAAGCGGCGGTGACCGCTCTATGGCACGGTCGCGGTCGCGATCCCAGAGGTGACGGTAACCATGCGAGTTGAGGCGTAAATCCTCTCCGTGCGTTCCCGCGGGGGGAACTTTCGTGAGTGCGGCGCCGTCATATCTTGCGGTGCCTGGCGTGCCCAGCTTGCCACGGAGCGGTGAGTGCCGTGCTGTCATAGGCCAGCGAGGCACCGGTAAAACAGCGGAATAGCGTGCGAAAGGAGCAAGATGGATGGCGCACAGGCTATTCTCCAGTGAAGGCATACTGGCGGCGCTTGCGGGCGTTTCCCTCGCGGCAGTGATGGTCCTGGCGGGCTGCGGTGTGACGGCTGGCGCGGGCGGCACCGGCCAGCCAGGGTCATCGGGCGCGTCGGTAGCATACGATGCGCACCCCAGTAGCATCCTCGCGCAGCTTTTCCCCTCGCCAGGGTTCATATTTCCTTCGGTGAATGGCGTCCCCTCGTGGACGCTCTACGGCGATGGCACGCTCGTCTTCGCGAGCGGTACAAGCGCCACCGCCTCCACGATGCTGCTTCAGGCGAAACTGTCGACCGATCAGGTTCAGCATATTCTCGATGTAGTGGTGAGCCAGCACGCTTTTTTCGCGAGCGACAAGCCGTCGTACGGTCATGTCGTTCCCGACGTAGGAAGCACGTTGCTGACCGTCAACGCGGCGGGCCAAAGCAAGACCATCTCACTCTATGGTGAGGAGGGGAGCCAGCTCGACGCGCAGACGAAGAACGTCTTCGCCATCGAGCGTTTCTTGCAGGGTTATCATCCGGCGAACGCGCAGGCATTTACGCCGCGGGGCGTCGCCGTGCTGGTGTACCCAGCGACCGGCGCCTGGCAGACCCTGCCAGTACGTGCGTGGCCGTACTCAACCGTGGATCTGGCCCAGGTGGCGGCGGCGGAATGCCCGTACCTTCAGCCCGGCGCATCCTGCGCGCCGTCTAGCGCCAGGGGCATTCTCCCTGTGTATGGCACCAGCGGCACGAGCCTGCTCGCGCAGCTCGGCTCAAGGGCGCAAGTAGCGCAGAATGGCTCAACCTACCTGGTACTCATCTGGCCGCTGATGCCTGATGTGCCGCCACCCAACATACACCCCGCTGCCAGCGCCATTCCCGCGCCCCACATCCGCGTCATTTCCGGCGGACAAATCTCTGAGTGGCCACTGATGAGCGGCAATGGCATGCCAGTAGGCGCCTAGCGGAAGATCAGGGTCGCCTATGGCAGCCTATGGCATGCTATGGCATGTTACACGGCAGGATCAGGTGCAGGTCGCCGAACTCGTGCCACAGGTAGCCCATCCGCAACGCCTCTCCGTACGCCAGCTCCAAATGCTCGCGGCTGGCGAGCGCTTCGAGCATGGATAGATGCGAGGCGCGCGGCTCGTGCAAACCAGTCAGCAGCGCGTCCACGGCTCGCATGCCGCGTGCGGGCGTCACCACCAGTCCCGTCCACCCGGCGCCGGGGTGAGTGACGCCTTCTTCGTCGGTGACGGACTCAAGCGCCCGCACCACCGTCGTCCCCACGGCGACCACGCTGCGGCCTGCCGCATGCGCCGCGTTCACCAGCCGCGCCGTCTCCAGCGGCACACGATACTCCTCCTCATAGGGTGGCTCATGGTCCTCCAGGCTCGCGACACCTGTATGCAGCAAAAGTGGCGCGACCTGTACGCCACGCGCCACCAGTTGTGTCAGCACCTCCGGCGTAAAGGCGCGCCCGGCGGATGGCATCTCCGCGCTGCCCGGCTCAGTGGCGTAGACGGTCTGGTAGTATTCGATAGGCCAGGCGCGGGGCACATAGCCATAGCGTATGGGGAAGCCATAATGAGCCAGATAGTTCAGTAGTTGCTCCGGCATGGCGAGTGTGGCAATCCAGAGCCGCCCGTGCCCCTGCTTCATCGAGTGGTCTCGTGAGTACGCCGCCAGCAGCGTGCAGGACGCGCCACCCGGCATTCGCAGCGTCTCGCCCGCGTTGGCGTCATAGAAGGGGCGCGTGCTCAGGCTGTCGGACTCTCCTGGCAGCCGCGTCTCGACGCTCCAGAGTCCCGCTGGCAGCCGCGTCGAAAGGTGCAGCTCAAGGGGGGTACCGTCCGCGCGCTCAACTCGTAGGGCCGCCGGCAGCGTGCCGCTGGTGTTGACCACGAGCAGATCGCCCGCCCGCAACAACTCCGGCAGATCGCGAAATGGCCGGTGAATAACGCAATTCTCTGCGCGATACGAGACCATCAGCCGTACGTCGTCGCGGGCAAGTCCACGTGCTTCAGGCGGCTCATGAGCCTCCAGCTCCGGCGGCAAGACGAAATCCAGCGGTGCGAAAGTGGCTCGCGGCGCTATGTCAACTCCCTGCCCCATCTCTACGTCCTCCCCTGTTCTTCCGGCGTGTACAGCGAAATCTGCATGCCGTCGGGCGTCTGGATACGCTGCGTGTAATTGCCCCAGGTCGTATGCACTGGCTCGCGGAGAGCCCCCGCGCCGTGCGCGGCGAGACGCTCCGCCGCCCGCGTCACGTCGGGTACCTCCAACGCGAGGCGCACGGGACCGGAGACGCGCTGCCCAGCTTCCACCGCATCCGTATGCTCCGCGTCGGCGCGGTCGAGCAGCTCAAGTGTCGCGCGACCCGCGGCAAGCACCACACCGCGCCCCTCGCCGTCGCCCCATTCTTTCACCACCGGCAGCGTCAATCCATCGCGGTACAGCGCCACCGCTCGGTCGAAGTCCGCTACCGTCAGCGCCACGCGTAGCTCGCGCACACCAGGCTCCGTGTCCACATCTGCTCCGGCGCTCACCGCCTTCGCCCGATACCGCCCGCTCGGATAGTCGCCTTGCAGCAGCGCGATCAGGCCCGGCACGCTCTCTTCTGGCAGGGGGCGATCACTGATATCCTCGCCGGGAAACGCTTGCTGATGAAGCGCGGTTCTCATGTCGCCGGGATCAACCCAGTACACGCGGTACTCAGGCAGCTCGGCGGCAAGGATATGCGAAAGCTGCTCGAGCGCCGCTTTGCTGGAGCCATAGCCGCCCCAGCCAGCGTATGGCTCGACGCCAGCATCACTGGTAATATTGATGATGCGGGCGCCTGGACGAAGGTCATGCTGGATTGCTTGAATGAGCGCGAGCGGAGCAATCACATTGGCGCGGTACACGTCCTCGAGCACATCCAGGGGATAGCTCAAAAGCTCCGGCTGCGGACTGGGGCCAAGAATGCTGGCGTTGTTGACAATCGCGTCCAGGCCACCCGACTCGTGAGCCGCGCGGGCCAGCGCCTGCCGGTGCGTTGGGTCGGTTACATCGCCCGGAATCGCGACCACCCGCGTAAGGGAAGCAAGCTCAGCCCGCACAGCTTCGAGTGCCTCGCTCCCACGGGCATCAATGATCAACGTCCAGGTATCGCTGGCCAGCTTGCGAGCGAGAGCAAGCCCGAGGCCGCGGGACGCGCCGGTGATAAGCGCGGTGCGTGGAGATATTGCCATTTTGCGTCTTCCTCCGCATAGGTGGGGATACGTACTCGTTGTGCTAGTGGTAGTATGGTCGCACACGCTCACTCACAGCTACGTACAACAGGCCGGTATACTACCTGTACGAAGGAACGGGAGCAGGCGATGAGTACACGGCGCTCGCTTGTGGTTCCGCAGCTCTGGTAGCGGCCGGCGATCAGTCCATGCTCCGCTGACATATTGCGGACTGGCAGAAGGGCAACGGAGGTACACATCCTATGAAAGACCCATTGCTCAAGGGACATCCACTGCATGCTCTGCTCACCGACCTACCCGTCGGCATGCTCACCAGCGGGGTCGCCTGTGACCTCATTGGACTGGTTAGCCGCCAGCGGCGCTGGCGGTTTGCCGCCCGCGCGATGCACACGGGCGCGCTTCTCAGTGGCTGCGGCGCGGCGCTGGTCGGCCTATGGGACTACCAGGCCGTGCCAAGAGAGCATCCGGTTCGCCGTGCTGGAGCGATCCACGGCTATCTCAACGCCTCCATGCTAGCATTGCTGCTCACGAGTCTGCTTTTGCGCCGCGAGTCCCAGGCGCCATCGGCCGCCGAGCCGCGCGCGGCGGCGCTCGCCTTCTCCGCGGCGGCGCTGGCTGTGTTGGCGGCCTCAGGGTGGCTGGGTAGCGACCTCGTGTATCGCTACGGCTGGCGCGTCGTTCCCGCTGAACACGCCGAACAGATGGAGGATGCTCTGCGCCAGCGGGGCGAAACCAGCCTGATCGAGCAGGCGCATGCGACCGTCCAGCGCTACGAGCAGACGCATGCGCTCCTCCCCTGACGTCTCGCCGGGACCCTTGCCAGATCTTGATGCGGGCAGCCGCCGTTGACCAGAGCGGCTGCCGCAACGATGTCTCCTAATAGCCTAATAGCAGATGTAGTACGGAGGCGGGACCACCACCTGCCAGCGCCGGTTCGACGTATAGGAGATGTAGCTGGCGCAATTGCTTGCCGCATGCGAGGAGCCAGCTCGCTGATAATTCAGCTCCGGCGCCATCCCACCCACGTCGTATGCGCCCGAATCGAGCGCGTTCACCAGGCCGGCTCGCGTCACGTTGTTGCCCAGCTTCGCCAGCGCATCCACAAAGAGTCGGGCCGCCACCCATGTGCCCTCCGAGAACGCATCCATGTTCTGGGCCTGACTGGGGTAGTATCGCGTTACCGTGGCGTTGTAGGCGTTTACCTCGGCGTTGCCCGTTGGGTTGCCCTGCGCCTCAAGATACGGCATGAACCCGTATGTTCCCACGAGCTGCGAGCCAATGGCAGCATCCACCGATTGTTTGTCTACACCCGCACCCGCAAGCTGATGGAAGATCTTGTTCGTTCGCTGCTCAGCCTGGAAGAGCCGCACGTAGCTGAATGGATCGAGCTGGGTTACAAGCCCATCCACACCTTCAGACTGGAATTGCAGCAGATATTGCTCGAAATTCGTCGCCGCGAACGGCACGAACACGATGTCATTATCGTTCACGGTCACCCCATGCGCCGCGGCGCCTTGCTTGATGCCGTTAGCTACATCGTTGATTCCCGCCGTCTGCGTGAGAAATACGCCAATATGGTGATAGTGCAGCGTTCCCGCTCCGTATGCGCCCAGCGCAAACCCATCTTTCGCAAAGATGGGTGAGACGGGGAATGAGACCGGACTGTTGAATTCTTCCGGCACTCCCAGCCCGCCCACGATGGGGATGCCATGTTGCTCAAGATACGGCGCGGCTCGCGCCTCGCCAAAGGGCGCCAGCCAGCCGACGACGGCGAACACATGATCTTGCTGATCCAGTCGAGCGGCTTCCGCATACGCTGTATCGCCGTTTAGGCCGTCATCATAAGAGACCAGCTCCAGCTTGCGCCCATTGACGCCCCCCTGCGCATTCACAGACTGGAAGTATGCCCGAACCGTATCTTCCTCCACGGTCGAGTCAATACCATTGCTTTCGCTGAAGATCGCGCCGACTTTGATGGTGTCTCCGCTGACGCCTTGCGTCTGGCTACTACCGCTGCCGGAGTATGTTCCACCACCTCCGCCTCCGCTGCTGGGGGTGCCGCCAGCGGACTGTGTCGCCTGCGCGCTCGACGTAAATGGCCCGCCGCCGCTGATTTGCACCGTGGTGTGTTGGTGCGCGCCTGTCGCCACAATCACCGCCGTTCCCGTGGAGGCAAGCAGCGCCAGTATCACCACGATTGCGAACAGCCGATCATGATTCATAGCTGAATACCCTCTATCATAATAGCCGAGTTTCTGCCGGCTGGCTTACAACACATGCTGATCGGCGAAGGTACGCCACAGGTAGATCAGCAACGCGGCTTGATACAGTATGAAAAGTACCAGGACAACCAGCCGCCAGCCCCCGGCCCGAAACCAGCGCAGCGCCGGCGATAAACCGCGTATTTCGCGTCGCACCAGCTCCGCGGGCACTACCTGCTCGTTGCAGACAGGACACCGACCGTTCGAGGCTTTCGGCGCAAACATCGTCGCGCAGACCGGGCAGGTAAGCTCACCCCGCACTGCCGGTGCGGGTGGTGCGGGCGCCGTCGCTACTGGCGCGCCAGATCCCGATCCAGAGCCACCGATAGGTGTGCCCTGCTGTGGTGTCGTCATTGTGTTTCCTCCTCCACCAGCAGCTTGCCACCTTTCGCCGCTGCCTCGGCACCATTCGCCGCCGCGGCCACCGCCGCCGTCGAGACACCTTGCACCACGAACAGAAGCGACAGCAGCTCACCTGGACTCAGTGAGCTGAGCAATGAGAGCACCCTGCTCCCCGGATTTTGTGGTTGAGTATTCGACCCGCCTGGCCCGCCGGATGGGAAACTGCCGAAGCCGCCCGACCCACCGAAGTAACCTCCGCCGAAACCGCCGCCATTGTTGAGTGGCGCGCCCGGCAACGCATAGGCGCTGCCAGTTACCTCGCCCACCGTGAAGTCCACATGCGTCCCCGGCGCGCCGTGACCCGGCACAACATCGCCCGCCACTTCCAGTCCGCCACCAGAACCCTGCCACTTGCCCACGTCCCGCATACTGGTGGATTTCGTCAGGGCGATCTTGATACCCGCCTGTTGCAGCGCCGTATTCAGCGCCGTAGAAAGCTGCTGCTCCACCGCGCTGCTCTGCGCACCGCCCTGTCCATTCACTTGCACGCCGTTCTGGTCAATCGTCACAGGAATGCCAGCAATCGCCGCGTTGGTGATCGTAGTCGTGATTTTTCCCTGCCCCATCGCGTTGGAAGCGGGCGCCTGCCCTTGCAGCGTCGAATCAATCGCGCCGAATGTAATGAGTCCCTGGAATAGCTCTACCTGCCCGGCATGCACTGTGACGGCAATCGTCGCACCACTATTGGATGCCTGCGTTACCGCCTCTCCGCTTTCGTCCGCGGCGGCATACGGAAGCTGGGAGCTTGGCGTTGCCAGATGGCCGTTCGCAAGCTGCAACAGATGTGGATTTGCGAGCTCCACCGCTCGCAGGGCCGCCGCCAGTCGCTGCTCAAACAGATCCGGTAGCCGCACGTTTGCCGGCCCCGCATAGCTTCCCTGGTTACTGGCGGTGTCACCGCTCTGGATCGGCGAAGTCAGGCAGATACCCGCCAGGCAGGGGGTTGGCGTTGGAGCAGGATTCGTATGCGTCGGCGTGGGAGTCGGTGGATTGCTCCCTGGTCCGGATGTCGGGGTGTTGCCGATAGAAGGAAGGGTCGGAATCGGCGGCACCGTTGGTAGCGGCCCGCCACCTGGAGGAGCCGTCCCAGGCGCTGGTGCGAACTGGTACGAGGCTAGCCCGGCCTGCGCCTGTGCGTATGCTTCCGCGGCCTGCGCCGATTCGGACGCCGCGCCCGCCTGGGTCGCCACGCCATCGCTCACCGGTCCCACCTGGCTGGATGCTGATCCCTGGCCAGGATAGCGCGCCTCTACCCCACTGGGCACTTGCTGCCCGGTATTCTCTGTGGTGAGGACGGCGTTGATCGCCGTACCCGGCGTGAAGTACGCCGCCTTGGCGTTCGCGCTGGGTGTGTTATCTATGGACACGAAAAGGTACGGCGATGTTTGGTCCGCCGCGGGAATATTCAGAAAGGCATCGTTCAGCACGTATGGCTGTATGGCCCAGCCCGATGCTGATGCGCCATATGATGCCAGTTGTGATGTGTCCCCGTGAGCCACCAGCGGCAGCGCTAGCCCCAGCACACCGAGCCAGCCGCTCGCCAGCGCCACGAGCGCGAGTTTCCTCGGCCACCGGCGCGCATGTCTCCTCTGCGTCTTGCGCTCCTCGCGCTTGCTCATGGGTTGCCTCCCGTAGAAGAATCCATGACTCCGTCACCCCAACCATGCGGTAAGGTCGGTATGTTCGCAATATCCTGCCCGCTCGCGCCGCTCGCGTCACTCTCGCCACGGTCCATGTCATTCGTCGCCACCACATGCGCCCGCAGTGCTTCGCTCGCTATCTCCGCCAAAGGGCGTCCGTTCGCCAGCACGCGGAGCTGTCGCACCAGCGCCGGATCTACACGCACCCGCAACATCTCGGTTTCCGCTGGACGCACACGGTCATATTCCAGGCGCATCGCGCCGCTGCCGAGGTAGGAGCTTTCTACAAAGCCTTCTTGCCGTGCCAGCTCATGCGCCGGCCCCGCGAACGTCACTTCGCCCTTTTCCAGCACGTAGGCAAAGTCGGCCACGGCCAGCGCCTGCCCAACGAACTGCTCCACCAACAAGATAGATGTCCCGCTGGCGGTGATCGCCGGGAGCATGAGGAAGAGCTGCTTCACTACCCCTGGAGCCAGCCCGAACGAAAGCTCGTCAATCATCAACAGGCGGGGATTCGTGATGAGTGAGCGCCCCACCGCCAGCATCTGCTGCTGGCCACCGGAAAGCGTTCCCGCCAGCTGGCCCAGCCGCTCGCCCAACACCGGGAAGACCGACAATGCCCGTTCCAGCCGCTCCGCGTAAACCGATCCTTCTACGCCGACACCGTAGCCGGCCATGTGCAGGTTCTCACCAACACTCAGATGTGGGAAGATGCCACGTCCTTCCGGCAAATGGGCGATACCTGCCCGCGCGATCCGCTCCGCGCTCCACCGATCAATGCGCTGTTCATCGAACCGCACCTCGCCGGACCGTGGCCGCAGGAGACCGGAGATCATTCGTAGCGTCGTCGTCTTACCCGCGCCGTTCGCGCCCAGCAGCGCCACAACCTGCCCCTCGCCGACTCGCAGGCTGAGATTGCGCACCGCCGCAATCTGCCCGTACTTTACCGTGACATCGCGCACCTCTAGCAGAACCTTCCGAGACGGCGCACGTCTATGGGGCAGCGTGGGAAGTGTCGCCGTTCGCGCACTCTCTGGAGCCACAACCGGGTCGCGGCGGCCAAAAGGTGGCTTCGCGCTGAGCTTGTCGAAGAGGCTCATAATACCCATCCTTCCCCCTGCGTGGGTCCCGGCGCTGCTACAACTCCCGGAGGCAATCGCACCGACGCGGCAGTCGCGGCACGCTCATCCTCACCACCCAGATACGCGGCGATCACATCGGGATTATTTACCACCTCGTTGGGTTTTCCCTTCGCCAGCAGCTTGCCAAAGTTCAACACATACAGGTAGTCCGCCACCGCGAGCACGAGCTGCATGTCATGCTCGACCAGCAATACCGTCAACCGGAACACGTCGCGAACGCGCAACAGGAGCTCCGCGAATCGCTCTGTCTCGCCTGCGTCCAGCCCCGAGGCCGGCTCGTCCAGTAACAGTAGCCGGGGGCTTGTCGCCAGCGCCCTCCCCAGCTCGATCAGCCGCCGCTGCCCCAACGAAAGTTCCGTGGGATAGCGACCGAGTGTGTCCTCGATGCCCAAAAAGGTCGCGATGCCGCGAGCGCGATCACGCGCGGCGCGTTTGGCGCGCCCGGCTCCGGGAAGCGGCACTAAATCCGCGATCACGCCACCAAAGCGAGGAAGCCACGCCGGAAGCAGCAGGTTGTCGAGCACGGTCAGCGTGCTAAAGGCCTGGGGTGTCTGGAATGTCCGTCCAATGCCCAACCGTGCCCGCGCCGTGGTGTCCAGGTCATTGATAGCTCGCCGGTCATACATGATGCTGCCAGCCGTTGGACGCTGAATCCCCGACATCACGTTGAAAAGCGTCGTTTTGCCCGCACCGTTCGGCCCGATCAGCGCCACGAGCTCACCTTCCAGAAGGTCCATCGAGACGTCAGCCAGTGCGACGACGCCGCCGAAGTGCACTGTCACGTTGCGCACCTCAGATAGTGGCATGGCCGTCTCCTTCTTCATTCACCGACTCGTGAGCGGCGCTTCCACCCGCCAGCCGCCGAAAGAGTCGTGTCTCCGCCGCTTCGAGCAAGCCTCCGATGCCCTGTGGCGCCGTGATCATCTGTAGAATGAGTCCGGCGCCCAGGATCAAAGAGGTAAGCGGCACCAGCGCCGGAAAGTTCAGCAGAATCTGCGGGAAAACAATGTAGAAAATCCCCCCAAGCACCGCTCCAGGCAGCGAGCGAGTTCCCGCGATCACCGCAATCGCCAATAGCTGGATCGAGGCGACGAAGTTGAAGCGGTCCGCCGTAACGGATCCCTCCGCCAGGATGTAGAGCGCACCCGCCAGCGCAGCCAGCGACGCCGCGATACCGAAGGCCAGCAGCTTCATCGCCACCACCGGCACACCCGACGTTGCCGCCGCGATCTCAGCGTCCCGCATCGCGTACCAGCTCTTGCCCGTGCGCCCGCCTCGCAGCCGCAGCACGGCAATCACCGCCACCACCGCCACGATCAAAATCACGCGATACAACCACGCGCCATCGCTCTCCAGTGAGATGCCGAGGAAGCTGGGTCGCTGTATAGTCCAGCCCTGGCTGTTATTGTTGAGCCAGGTCACATTCGCGAAGAGGAAGTTATCCGCGAGCAAGGCCAGCGAGAGCGTCACGATAGCCAGCGTCAGCCCCCGCAGCCGCAGCGCCGGAAGTCCTACCAGCACGCCCGCGAGAAACACCACAGCGACGGCGACCGGCGCCGCCACCCAATAGGACCACCCGTAGTGGCCCATCAGCGCACCTATCAGGAAGCCGCCGAGTCCCATGAATGATGCCTGACAGAGCGAGACCTGGCCTACGTATCCCGTCAGCACGACAATCGAGAACAGCGCCACCGCGTAGACGAGCGCGAGCGTCAATATCAGCAGCGGATAGGGCTGCAGCATGGTGGACGCGAGAAACGCCACCACCAGCACCGCCAGCGCCACTCCATTATCCAGCGCGCCGCGCGTGAGCTGCGCCACCTTCGTGCCGTGGGACGAATTTCGCGGCGAGGCAGCCGGTGTCTGGGTACGCACAGTGATACTCATCCCAACCCCTCCCCTCCAGCCGTCGAGATTGCCAGTGTTCGTACTTCACGACGCAGCAGCAGCACTGCCAGGATGACCGCGAGCGTAAGCACGTCTTTCGCGCCGTCGGGCAGATTGAGCGCATGCAGCGACAGTAACGACTGTGCCACGCCGAGCAGGATGCCTCCGGCGAACGTCCAGCCGAGGCTCATGAGGCCGCCGATGAGCGCAGCCCCCAGCGCCTCGATGACGATAATCGTCAAGTCCGTCGTATTGAGCGTGGTGAGTGGCGCCAGCAGCAACCCCGTGATGCCCGCCAGCAGCGACCCGATAATCCACGCCATCGCCGAGACACGATTGACATCAATGCCGAGCAGCCGCGCAGCCGATGGGCTGTCGGATGTCGCCCGCATGGCAACCCCCAGTGGCGACTTCTTCAGAAAGATACCTAGCCCTACGGCTAGTCCACCGGCGACGATGATGTTGGCAAGCTGGTTGTAGCCGAGCGTCAGCTGCGCGATACGAACCCCACTCTGCGGGAAGATTTGAAGCGGGATGTGATAGGACGTGTCACGCCAGATGAGGCCGGCAGCGGACTGGAGTACGAGCAGCCAGCCGAGCGTAACAATCACCCGTGTGAGCACCGGTCGCTCGCGTAGTGGCCGCAGTGTAAAGCGCTCCATGATCCAACCGAACGCTGCCGCGAAGAGCAACGCTATCACCACCGCGAGCGGCGCTGGCCATCCGCCTACTACGCCGAGCTGGTATGCCACAAACGCGGTAAACATACCGATTGCGCCGTGAGCGAAGTTGAGAACCCCGGTGGTTCTATAAATGAGGACAATTCCCAGCGCGGCCAGGGAGTAGAGCGCCCCAAACGCAATACCGACGAGTACTAGCTCGAGGAGCAACTGCGAAGAAACCACGACCACTCCTTCCTACATAAACACCGAGACCAAACAGTTCCATGTGACTCTGCTCACAAGCTGAAACGAGTTTGGCACAAATACCTAACAAATTGCGTGCCAATCTAGCTGACGGTGCAACGTGGTGGCATAACGCGTTCCACCGCATTTCATGTACATCCACATGAGGCGGCCAGCGGCATCTATACGTCCCTGCCGCACAGTCCTCTTCCGATTGCCGTAGCTGCCCACCACATGTACACTGTTGGGGGCCAGATGCGTCCGTGAATCCGGCAGCGCAACCTTGCCCCGTGGTGTGATCATCTCTTGGGCGTGGCCGGCGGTGCGTGTGGAGAGGACAGCGGGATGACAGCGGCTGGTGATACAGGGATCCACCCCCTACCTAGCGCACCCACGACCGCTCCCACAGATCCAATTATCCAGCCGGATGCAGATTCCGCGCGTACGGGTGGGCCACTCCTCCATGCCGCGTTACGGTTAGCGTTGGTGCTGCTGCTCGGTGTTGCTGTATTGCGCTGGCTCGGCGATGCCGTCCAGATTCTGCGCGATCCCAATGGCGGCTTCGACTTTATCTCCTACTACGCTGCCGCGCTCGCGCTGCGCGACAATCCCGCCGCGAACATCTACGACCTGCATACCCTGCAAATGGCGGCGCTTGCTCACCACGCGGCCTATCCCGGCACGCGCTACATGTATCCGCCGCTGCTGGCAGTCGCGCTCATGCCGCTCACCTGGCTCCCAGCCGGTGTCGCGCTCCGCATCTGGGCGGTCTTCAATCTCCTGCTCTGGCTCGCATGCCTCATGCTCATTACGCGTCTGCTGCGCTCGCTGCTCGTCGCGGCGCGGCCTGCTCGCGTATGGCGCCTGGACGCCGACACACGACTGTTTCTCATAAGCATCGTCGCCTTTCTCGCGTTGACCTACGATCCCGTGGCGGCGGGCATCGGTCTTGGGCAGATCAATGTCGTCATCTGCTTTCTGGTTCTGCTGGCGCTCGACCTCGACCGGCGCGGCCATCCAGGACCAGCCGGCGCCGTGCTGGCGCTCGCGTCGCTGATCAAAGTCTATCCGCTGCTCATCCTGGGATATTATCTGCTGCGCGGGCGCTGGCGCGTGCTGCGCGGCGGCATGATCGCGCTCGCGGTGTTGCTCCTTGGCATGTTCCCAGTCCTCGGCGTTCAGGGTCTGCTGATGACAAGTGGTTTTTTCGCTGCCGGCGACACGGCGGTGGTTCTGGGACACAACGAGGCATTGCTGCGCGCGCCGATCTGGCTTGCCACGCTAGCGGGCAGCCAGCCAGGTACAGCGGCGAGCGTCCTCGGCGTGGCGCTCGTTGCGCTGGTCAGTCTCGCATTCGTGGTGGGCGTGCTCTGGGCAGCGCGCATACAGACCGTGCCGCGTGACGGCGCGGCACGCGGCTGGGACATCCGGGTACGCTGGCGTATAGCTTCAGGCTCAGACGGGCGGGGTGATGTCGAGGGCGTCTTCGGCTACCTCTGGGCGCTCTGTACGATGGTGCTTGTTGCGCCCGTTTCGTGGGAGCATGCCTACACATGGCTGCTTCCGGCGCTCATCCTCGGCTTCGGCTACGCGCTGCTCGCCGGAGCGGGCAGCCAACGCGACATGGTGCTGCTCCTGGTAATACTCAGCCTTAGCTACGCCCTGACGACAGCGGATTTCCCGCTGGGCTTCGATCACACGGACCAGCTCGCGGCCGGCGCAACCGTCCTTGGCTACCCACTGCGTCCCATCTTCATGCTGGCGCGACCCCTCGGTGCCGTGCTGCTCTGGGCAGCGATGGGGTGGCTTTTTCTCACGGCATGTCGCGCCGCGCGAGGAGCGATTGCCGCTGGCGCGGCGACGAAACCCCAGCTCAGACTCACGCCACGCCGCCTTGCCGTCGTGCTGGTGGGCTTGCTGGGAACCGTCGTGCTGGTGCGGGGCGCCATCGTCGCAGTGATCGTGTTGTACGGCGCGGCATACAGTCCTACCGTCTTGCTGCGATGAAACGAGGAGCGCACGTGGAGAGTGATACCCAACCAGCATTGGAAGCAGGAGTGGCGGAACGCGCACGGCAGGAGCCGCCGCGAAGAGATGCCGCCGTGCGTCGCGAAAGGCTGCTGCGCGCCGGTCTGAATATCCTGCTCACGGCGATGGTTACCCTGGCGGTGCTTCAATGCATCCTGTTCACGCTTGACATCCTGGGCGCTCCGTACACCGGCTATGATTTCTCAATCTACTATGCCGCCGCCGTGGCGCTGCGCGAGAACGTCCATGCCAATATCTTTGACCTGCACCTGCTGCAAGCCGTCGCGCTGGCACATGGAGCGCCCAAACCGGCAGCCATCTATACATACCCGCCGCTGCTGGCCATTCTGCTCATCCCGCTGACATTCTTTTCCTACCATGTCGCCTTGGGTATCTGGACGCTGCTGAACCTCATCGCCTGGATTTTCTGCGCCGCGCTCCTGACCGCATGGCTGCGGCGCGTTCTGGCTGCCGGCGTCACGTCGTTCAGCGTGGCCCATACGTCCGGCGATGCTCTGCCTGCCAGCCTCTCACCCGCGCGCGGCGTGCTCGCACCGCGTCTCTTCACGCTGGCGATTGCCGTGTTTCTCGTATTCTCCTACCAGCCAATCGAACAGACCCTTGTGTTAGGCCAGGTCTCGCTGTTCATCCTTTTCCTGCTGGTGCTCGTGCCGTTCCTGGCGGAGCGCAACCGGCCATATCTCGCGGGTGGCGTGCTGGCGCTGGCCGTCTGGATCAAGCTCTTTCCGGCGATTCTCATCATCTACTTCATGCTGCGCGGACGGTGGCGGGTCGTTGGGGGCGTGGTCGCCGGGATGGCTCTGCTGGCTCTGGCGCAGGTGCCGCTCATTGGTGTAGACGGCGTCCTCGCCACCCGGCACGTGCTCGACAATGGCAGCTTCCAGGCGGCGCAATTCCACAACGAGGCGCTGGCGCGTGTCCCGCTGTGGATCGCCGCCGAGTTTGGCGGCCACCTCACGCCCGCGCTCACCCTGGCAGGCGACGCGCTCGTCGCGCTCGTGAGTATCATCTCGCTCGCGCTGCTGGTGCGCCTGCGTCGCCAAAGGTCCCCGCGCGACACGCAAGGATCACTGGATGCCGCCGCCGCCAACCGTGAGCTGCTCGGCTACTCCTGGGCACTCAGCGCGATGGTGCTGATAGCGCCCATCACCTGGGAGCATTACGATTCCTGGCTGCTGCCCGCGTTCATCGTGAGCCTGGGTCTGGCCATCCGTGCCGTCGCCGCTGGATTCCGTGACGCGCGTGGCCGCCTGCAGCGTGAGGTGTATATCCTCGCGGCCATCATCATCGCGTACGTGATCACCATGCACCATCTGCCCCTCGGATATGACGGCACGACGACATTCGCAATCGGCCCCTACATCGGGAGCCATCCCCTGCGCCCGTTCTTTATGCTCCTGCGCCCGCTCGCCGCGCTGCTCGCGTGGATCTGTTCCGGCGCCCTCTTCCTGCGTGCGTCGCTGCTGCGCGACGCGGCACCCGCCGGTGAGCCCCTCGCTCAGAGCCTGTCGCTACCTTTTCACCTGCCGCGCATCGTCCAGGCGCGAGTGCTTGCTGGCTTGCTCTTCGCCGTCTGCATCGTCCAGGCGGTGTTCATCACGGTCATTTCGGTGTTCGGCCCAGCTCAACCACGCTGAAATGCACATCGCGTCGCGCACCATGTGCCAGGCTCACATCACCCCAGCCGCTGGCGCGCCTCACTTACCATGTTGAGGAGCGTATCGAGGTCAAAGGGCTTGCCAAGTATGGGCACGTTGAGGCGCGCGAGGAGGCTTTCAACATCAGCGGTGAGGCGCGCCTGGGCGGCTGTCACTAAGATATACACGTGGCGCGTGGCGATTTGCATATCATTCGCTACAGCCGCCAGCACGGCTTTCCCATCCATGCCGGGCATAATGAAATCGAGCAGGACGATGTAGTGTTCTGTGGCCGTTCGCATGCGGTTGAGCGCGGTCGCGCCGTCCGCCACGCCTTCCACACGATAGCCGGCATCCTCCAGCACCAGCCGCAGCGTGTCCCTGATTGCCTCATCGTCGTCAACTACGAGTACACAGGCTGGTGCATCCACTCCTCACACACCCCCTCCATGACAATCTCTTCCATTTGCGCACGCCCAGTATAGCATGAGACCTCATTCGCGTATACCAGCTTCCGCGTGCGGATTCCCTCACCACGGAAGGGGACAGCGCGGGCGTCCGCCGGGCGCCACGACGTCCGCCGCGCCAACGCATTGCATCAAAACATGGTATCCAGATGTCTCTCTGGGTGCGGCAGCGTCGCTATTACGCCACTTGATTGATTAGAGGTAGCCCACATCGCGCGCGAACGGTTGAAGCCCCAGACTCCGCGCGACTCCGGTTGAGGCCGCGTTATCTGAGCGGTGACTGTAGAACGCGACCTTTCCACCCAGCCGCAGCGCGGTTCCCCACGCGGCGGTCACCTGTCGTGCGTAGCCACGACCGCGATATGCTTCCTCTGTGCGCACCCACGCCTCGCCCGCTGTCGCATTCTCACGCGAAGAGACGCACGACGCCACGATTTGCCCGTCGCGCATAATCGCGAATGCCGCCCTTCCATCCAGCACCAAATCGGCGTCATAGTGGGCCGCCACCTGGGCATGCTCGTTCGCTGAGAGCCGTATCACGTCCGGAAAATCCGCGGGCGTTGCCGGATTAGGGAACGTATAGCTCGTGCCCATCCAGATGCCTGCGCAGGGCGCGTCGCTGGCGAGAATGCGCTCGATAGCAGCCGGGTTCTCGAACGCGATGTGTGGTGCTAGCGCGGCCAAACGCTCGCGCACAGCTCGCGGTACATCGCGCGCAAAAAACACGTCGTATGTGTCATCTGGAAAACGCGCCACGTAGTAGCGAGGGATACCATCGGGGTCCGGGCCAGGGATACGCACGAACAGATTGCCCGCTTCGATGCCCACGCATTGGAGGGTAAGCTGAACGCTCAGCAGCTCGCGGGGCGACCGAGACTGTCTCATACGCCTGCCGCCATCGGTTGTCTCACAGTCGTGATCATAGAGCTTGCTCGGCGATCGCATTCGGTGTCTGCATCATGGGGTGCCAACATGATACAATAGTTGCCTGGCATACCCATGTGCCGGGCATATTGTATGACCACCCCGATCCAAATCGTTCCGCTCTGTGAAAGTGATATGGAAACGTTATGAAACCGCTCGTCGCCATTGTGGGCCGGCCTAATGTCGGCAAATCTACCCTCTTCAACCGGCTCGTTGGGCAGCGCGTCGCCATCGTTGAGGATCTCCCCGGCACCACGCGCGACCGCATCTACGGCGACAGCGAGTGGAACGGTCGTACATTTACGCTGGTAGATACCGGCGGCCTTGAGCTGGGCGGCGGCGGTGACTTCAGCTCCCTCATCACCGCGCAGGCGCAGCTTGCCATCGAAGAGGCCGATGTCATCGTCTTCCTCGTAGATGTGCGCGACGGCATCACCGCCGCCGACAGCGAGGTGGCTGAGATGCTGCGGCGCTCCAAGAAACCCGTTGTGCTTGGCGCGAACAAGGCCGACAATGCCACACAGCGCCAGGAGTCCGTCGAATTCTATGCCCTCGGCCTGGGTGAGCCGATTACCGTATCCTCGGTCTCCGGCACCGGCACCGGCGACCTCCTGGACGCCATCACCGAGTATCTCCCATCAAAGCAGGGGGACGAAGAGGAAGACCTGACTCCTGGTGTGCCGCGCATTGCCATCGTCGGGCGGCCCAATACCGGCAAGTCCTCGCTCATCAACGCCATTCTTGGTCAGGACCGCGTCATCGTGAGCGACATTGCCGGGACGACACGCGACTCCATTGATACGGAGGTCGAGCACGATGGCCGGCAGCTCATTCTGATTGATACGGCAGGTATTCGCCGTCGCGGGCGCATCGGTCAGGGCGTCGAGAAGTACAGCGCGCTCCGCGCGCACCGTGCCATTGATCGCTGCGATGTTGCCGTGTTGATGGTAGATGGTGAGGAGGGCATCACCGCCCAGGACGCCCATATCGCGGGCTACGTTCATGAGGTCGCTAAGGGCATCGTTGTCGTCGTCAACAAGTGGGATCTCGTCAAGGAGCGCCGTCGTCTTGCCGAAGAGCTCGCTGACGCGGACCGCATCGTCTCGCTGGTCCCCGGTGAGACGCCCGCACCCATCGCGCAGGGCGACGCGGAGCTTGTGGACGCGAAGCAATATACCCGTGCCATCCGCGCGACCTTGAAATTCATGCCGTACGCCCCCATTATCTTCGCGGCGGCCAAGACACGCTATCACGTCAATCCAATTCTGGAAGCCGCGCTCCGCATCTATGACACGCGCCAGGTGCGCGTTCCTACCGCGCAGCTCAATGATGTCGTGCGCGATGCCGTCCAGAAGCACCATCCTACCTTCATCCAGGGCAAGCAAGGGCGCATCTACTACGTCACCCAGGCGGAGACGAATCCGCCCACGTTCGTCTTCTTCGTCAATGACCCTGATCTGCTCCACTTCACCTACCAGCGCTACCTGGAGAACCGTCTGCGCGAGGTTTTCGGTTTTCAGGGCACCGCCATCCGCATGCAGTTCCGCCGCCGCACGACGGACACTGAGGATACGGAGGAGCGCGGCAAGAGCAAAAAACGTCCCGCACGAGGCGGCTCGCGGCGCTAAGTTAGCGCACCCTCTCGCCCCATACGAGAATGGAGAAAAGTGCGCGCGGGAGCATGGGATGCCGCGAAAAATACGAGAGCTGCGTGCGTACGTGTCATAGTACCGACTAACTCATCAGTTGTTACACATCCCCAGCATCGGGAGGGTCGCCCAGCGGAGGCTAGCCCGACTTGCCGCCACACACAAAAGCTCTTGCGTGAGGAATGTCTCAGTTCCGGCGTACTTCCAATAGACTCGCGAGAGTCGCGAATCGTAAAACGCGCGAAAAGACCGCTTGCACAGGATACGCCTCCCTGATATAGTAAAGGCCAATATCCGGCTGCCGAGTCGCGCGGACAGCGTTGTACCGCATTCGCTCGCAGCCGGCCTGCTGCTCGCGTCTGTAGAGGAGGGCCTTCCATGTTGTCGTCCAAATGGCGCTATCTCTCAATCTCCATCTTATTCCTCTTACTCGTGCCCGCGCTGGCTGCCTGCGGCAGCACCTCGACCACTGGCGGCGGTGGCGGCGCCACGCCCAAGCCGGGAGCCAATGTGAAAGTGGGCCTCGTCACAGACATCGGTGGCCTCAACGACAAGGGTTTCAATCATCTTGCCTTCCTCGGCTTGCAGAAGGCCGAGACTGACCTCGGCGTCCAGGGCGCTGTCAAAGAGTCTCACAGCGACTCGGACTATGTGCCGAACCTTACCGGCTTCGCCACCGGCGGCTACAATCTGGTGATTGCCGTCGGCTTCCTCATGCAGACCGCCGTCGGTACGGTCTCCCAGCAGTTCCCTAATGTGAAGTTCGCCATCATTGACGGCGACCCGACCGACGCTCAGGGCAACACCGTGCAGCGTGCCAATGTCGTCGGACTGCACTTCAAAGAGCAGGAAGCCGGCGCCCTCGTCGGCGTCATCTCCGGCATGCTCGAAAAGGCACACCAGACGAAGGGCACCGCGAACACCATCAGCGCCGTTGGTGGTATCAGCATCCCGCCCGTCAACCACTACATCGCCGGCTACAAGTGGGCCGCCACGATGGAAGATCCGGGCGTCAAGGTGCTCGTCGGCTACTCCAACGACTTCACTGACCCCACCAAGTGCGCCGGTGTCGCCAATAGCCAGATCGCCGCGGGCTCGGACATCGTCTTCCAGGTTGCCGGTGGCTGCGGCCTCGGCGCCATCCAGGCTGCCGACGCCAAGGGCGTGTTCAGCATCGGCGTAGACACCGACCAGACAAGCTCAGGGAAAAATGTCATTGCCAGCGCCGTCAAGCGTGTGGACACCGCGGCCTTTACCGCCATCAAAGAGGTCGTGGACGGCTCATTCCAGGCAGGTACGCAATCCTTTGACCTGAAGAATGACGGCGTCGGCTACGCACCCGGCAGCCTTACCCTCAGCCCGGATATCCAGGCCGAGGTGACGAAGGTCGAGGGCGAGATCAAGGCGGGCACTGTGACGGTGCCGGACACAATTCCAGCGTAAGCCTCTTGACGAAACACTCACTCTGAGCATACTACTGTGCTGAGAGCGTGGGGCGGGCGCCACGGCGGCGTCCGCCCTTACCTGTACTGAGGTGGTTCACAGGAGGGTCCATGGCCGCACCAACTCCCTCGACGGAGCGGTGGAAGCTTCCGCTGCCACCCGCCGTCGCCAGCTCGCTGCGGCGCGCTGGCACGAGCCTTGGTTTGCCGCTCGGCTCGCTCGTCTTCGCCCTGATCATTGGCGCCATCGTTGTCTTTGTCACCGGCGGCGATCCCTTCCGCGCCTACCAGGACCTCCTCTGCGGCGGCTTCGGCGGGGGCTGCCCCACGGGCATTTTCCCCTTCTACCAGTTCTCTACGACCATTGTGAAGGCAATTCCCCTCATCTTCACTGGCATCGCCGTCGCCCTGGCATTCAAAGCCGGCCTCTTCAATATTGGCGCGGAGGGTCAGCTCATCGCGGGCGCCATCGCGACAACCCTCGTCGGCGCACGTTTTGCCACGCTGCCCTCCATTCTGCTCATCCCTATGGTGCTGGTCGCGGGCGCTCTTGCCGGCGCCGTCTGGGGTGGTATTGCGGGCGTGCTCAAAGCCGTCACCGGCGCGCACGAAGTCGTCACTACCATCATGCTCAACTATGTGGCAGTCTTTCTCGTGCGCTATCTGATCGTCGGTGGCCCGTTCCAGCTCAAAGGCGGCTTCTCCCGTTCCCCGGCCATTGGCACGAACGCCCAGCTTCCGCGGCTCGTCCCAGCAAGCAGCACATTCCTTGGCCTGCCGGGCAGCGTCTACCAGATAGACATCAGTATCTTTTTCGCCATCGCGGGGATTCTCGTCTTCTGGTTCTTACTCAAGCGCACCACCCTTGGCTATGAGATCACAGCGGTCGGCCAGAGCCAGCGCGCCGCCAAATACGCCGGTGTTAACGTCAAATCCACCATTATCGTCACCATGCTCATCGCGGGCGCCTTTGCCGGGCTGGCGGGTGCGATCCACATCGCCGGGGTGCAGCCATACCTCAGCGACAGCTACATCACCGACACCACCGGGTTCGACGCCATTACGGTCGCGCTCCTGGGTCTGAACAGCCCCATCGGCGTGCTGCTCGCCGCGCTCCTCATCGGCGGCTTGCAGGTCGGCGCCCCCGTCATGCAAAGCGACCTCATTAACCCCATAGACGGCAACCTCGTCTACGTCCTTCAGGCATTGATCCTCTTTGCCATCGCGGCGAACTTCCTGCGCAGCCTCCACCTGCGCTTGCCCGCTCTCGGCAAAGTTCCACCCACACAGAGCACCGTAGAGCCGGGAGTCGCGGCGCTCTCCGCCAGCGACGAGCCGCGTGCGAGCGAGGAGGTGCCCGCTCGACAGGAGCGGGCCGCCACGGTGGACCCTCCGGGGCCAACGGAACCCTCTTCGACGGCACATGTGATAGATGGCGGCTAGCGCCTGGGAGTAGCATGCATGATTCTCATCGGTAGTATCCTACATCTCATCGCCACCGGTGGATTCTGGCAGAACGCGCTCGCGGACAGCGTGCTCTTTCTGCTGCCCGCGCTTGGCGGCGTGCTTTCTGAGCGCAGCGGTGTCGTGAACATCGCGATGGAAGGCATGATGCTCACAGGTGCGTTCGCCGCCGTCGTAGCTGACCTCGCCTGGGGAAATCCCTGGCTCGCCGCGCTCGTCGCCATTATTGCCGGTGGCATTATGGCGCTCATCCATGCCGTCGTCTCCATCCAGTTTCGCGCCGATCAGATCATCAGCGGCATCGCAATCAACATCTTCGCCGCCGGTGTGACCACGTTCCTCCTCAACAAGATCTACGGGCAACAGGGCATCAGCCACATCACCGACCAGCAGGCGCTGCCCGTTGTGAACATCCCTCTGCTGGATAGACTGCCATTCGTCGGTCAGGTGCTCTTCCAGCAGAACGTCGTCGTCTATGCCGCGCTGATCTTGCTGGTTGTCATCAATATCTTCCTGTTCCGCACCCGCCTGGGCCTGCGCCTACGCGCCGTCGGCGAGCATCCACACGCGGCGGACACCGCCGGGATCAACGTTTTCCAAATCCGCTATAGCGCGGTCATCGCCAGTGGGCTGCTCTCCGGTCTCGCGGGTGCCTTTCTCTCCATCGGCATCGCCAACACCTTCAATCCCAACATGACCGAGGGGCGCGGCTACATCGCGCTCGCGGCCATGATCTTCGGCAAGTGGACGCCCATCGGAGCGTTCATCTCCTGCCTGATCTTCGGCGTCGGCCAGGTGATCTTCGACAACAACTCGACGCTGCCGGCTTCACCCTACTTCCTGCAGATGGTGCCCTACGTGCTCACCCTGATTGTACTGGCGGGCTTCGTCGGCAAGAGTCTCCCGCCGGCGGCCGACGGTATTCCCTATGAGCCAGAAGGCGAGTGATACGAACGAGATGTGCGGCAGGCGGCCTGTGGACGCACAAGTGTGAGACATCGTGGCAGTCACCAAATCTGCCGGCGTACCGTTGAAGGGGCAACATGCTCTGACACGTCGTGCGCATTCCATAAGAGGGATAGACGATGAGTACCGAAGTGCAAGAGCAGCGTGTGCAACCGGCGGGCGGCGAAGGCCCTTACGCCGTTGAGATGCGCCATATCACCAAAACGTGGCCGGGCGTGGTCGCGAATGATGATGTGAGCCTGAGCGTGCGGCGCGGCGCCATTCACGCCCTCGTCGGGGAAAATGGCGCCGGCAAAACCACGCTGATGAATATCCTCTATGGCATGCTCCGCCCCGACTCCGGCACCATCTTCGTCAATGGCAACAAAGCCGATATTCATGGGCCGCGCGACGCCATCGCGCGGGGAATTGGCATGGTCCATCAGCACTTCATGCTGATCCCCGTGATGACGGTCGGCGAAAATATCGTGCTGGGCCGCGAGCCGGTGACCAACGGTGACATCTACGACACGGTCAGCGTCACTCGCACCATCTCCGACCTTTCCGCGCAATACGGCTTGCAGATAGACCCGAACGCGCGCCTGGGCGACCTGCCCGTCGGCCTCCAGCAGCGCGTGGAAATCCTCAAAGTACTTTATCGCGGCGCGGATATTCTCATTCTCGACGAGCCGACCGGCGTGCTCACGCCACAGGAATCCACCGATCTCTTTCGGGTGCTGCGTGGACTTGTCGAGCGTGGCAAGACGATCATCTTCATCACCCATAAACTGCGCGAGGTGTTGGAAATCTCCGATACCGTAACGGTGCTCCGCCGGGGCAAAGTCGTCGGTGAGGTGCAGACGAAGGACACCAGCGAAGAAGAAATCGCACGGATGATGGTGGGCCGCGATGTGCTGCTGCGCGTGGATAAGCAGCCCGCGAAACCCGGCCCGGTCGTCTTACGCGTGGATCACCTCGTGGTCAATACGGAGCAGGGATTACCGGCTGTGCGCGATGTCTCCTTCGAGCTGCGGTCCGGCGAGATCCTGGGCATCGCGGGTGTCGAAGGCAACGGGCAGAATGAGCTGATCGAGGCGCTGGCCGGCGTGCTCCCCGCCGCGAGCGGCCACATTTACCTCAAGGATAGCGATGTGACGGAGCTCGGCGCGCGGGCGATTCGCGACGCTGGTATCGCCCACATCCCTGAAGACCGGCGCGGCAGTGGCCTCATCCTCAACTACTCCATCGCCGATAATGCCATTCTGGGCCGGCAGCGCTCAGAGGCCTTCGCGCGCGGCGGCTTCGTGCTCCGGCTGTCCAATATCGGCGACTGGGCACGCCGGCTCATCAAAGAGTATGATGTCCGCACGCCATCGGAGGAGACGCCCGTCAAATCCCTCTCCGGCGGCAACCAGCAGAAAGTCATCGTAGCCCGCGAGCTGGCCAGCAAACCTACTGTCCTCCTGGCGGCACAGCCGACACGCGGCGTGGATATCGGCGCCATCGAGTTCATCCACCAGCAGCTCGTCGCGCAGCGCGACGCGGGCGCCGCCATCCTGCTCGTCTCCGCCGAGCTTGAAGAGATTCGCTCGCTCTCTGACCGCATTGCCGTCATGTATGAGGGCCGCATCGTCAGCGTCGAGCCGGCCAATGCGCCGGAGGAGCGTTTGGGTCTGCTCATGGCAGGCGGCGGACGCAACGGCGCGCGCGAAGCGTGATGCATGCCTGGCGCTCGTCCGCTCTTCCTCGATCCAGTCACCGGCGAGCAGCAGGAGCATCCCAACACGCATGAGCCTTGCGCTCTTGAGCGGCTTCTCCTGCCGCTCGGTGACGCAAGGCTTCTTTGTGTATGTCACTACACGGGCGCTCTGGATAGTACAGCCACTGGCGGCAGCCCTGCCGTTCGCGATATGCTACGTGCGGGTATAGTCCACGCCACATCGCGCACTCTCCGCCGCGATCAGCCTCACTCCAGCAGGAGCATCCGCTCGTGACCCGAACCGCACGTATCGAGCTTGGCGCCGTTCTCGCCGCATTCGTGCTGGCGATAGCCGCCGGCCTCTACCTCGTCATCACGACATTTCTGGCTGACGAAACCTGCTACGGCATCAGCAATGCCAAGATCGTCTGCCATCCGCTCACCGCCGCCGATGCTGCCGCGACCGGCGCACGCATGGTGGTCGTTCTCGGCACCGTGTGGGCACTGTTCGCCGCCAGTCTGGCCGCCGCGTGGTGGCAGGGCCGCGCCCGCGAGTCCGGCGCCCGCTCGACAGCATACCTTGTGCTCGTCACCTGCGCCGTCACGGTCGTAGGCATCACTATTCCGGCCATCTCCGGCGTCGGCTTCTTTTTCGTTCCAGGTACACTTGTTCTGATTGCCGCCACGATTACTGGCCTGGTCGCCTGGTGGCGAACACAACCGGCGGCTCCCTCGCAAGCGAGCTGACGCTCAGCCCGCTTGCGCAGCATCGAGTCGCGTCTCGCTGGCTCCCGCGGCTGCTCCCAGGAGCGCGGGCATAACCGTCACCGGAATAGCATTCAGGATGGCGTTCCCGGAGAGCGGATCCACGTCGCGGGCGGAGATCAAGCAGTTGACATTGGCTCCAGCGTGCTCGGCGGCAACACGTAGCCGCGAGCCAGGCCGATCATGTCCCCACCCATGTGGCAGGCAGACGACGCCCCGCAGAATAGCGTCCGTCACCTGTACTGGCGCCTCGACGCTGCCCACGTCTGACGTCACGCGGGCACGCGCGCCATCGGCGAGACCGAGCGCCGCCGCGTCATCGGGATGCATCTGCAGCGCACAGTCGTCCACACCCTTCACGAGCACCGGCAGATTGTGCATCCACGAATTGTTGGAGCGCAGCTCGCGCCGGCCAATCAGCACCATGCCGCCGTCCCGCGTGTGCGCCATCGCGCCGCGCAGGCGCGCCACATCCGCGACGAGGGGCGCGGGCGCCAGCTCGATCTTGCCGGAAGGCGTCCGTAGCACTTCAGGGATGCGCGGCTTGAGCGGGCCGAGGTCTATTCCATGCGGAGCGGCTTCGAGCGCGGCCAGGGTAAGTCCGCCAGGGGCCGCGCCAAAAGCATCGCCGTACGGGCCGGTGCGAAGGAGGAAATCGAGCAGCCGCTCCGGCCCACGACGCGGCTTGAGAGCCGCGAGCAGCTCCGCCGCATCGCGCCCCTCGACCCGCGAGCCAGGTAGCTTTACCTCGCGCTGGACTGCCTGGGCGGCCACAAAATCATCCAGCGCGGCGACCTCGACTGCTACGCCCTGACCCGCGATAATTCCGGTGAGCCGCAGCAGAATCGTCCACTCGTCCGGATGCTCTGGGTCGCTCGCGAAGACTGGCGGCGAATAATGCGCAACGTTGCGGATGGCAAGCTGCGTGAACGCGAGATCGTAGTGCGAGCGCTCCAGCGGCGAAGGCGGCGGTAGAATCACGTCAGCGTGGCGCGTCGTCTCATTCAAGTACATGTCCACGCTGACCATGAAATCAAGCTCCCCCAACGCGGCATCGAGCGCGGCGCTGTCGGGGGTGCTGAGGACCGGGTTGCCGGCGATAGTAATCAGCGCACGAACGCGCCCGTCGCCTGGAGTGGTGATCTCCTCGGCGAGACAGGCAACAGGCAATTCACCGTAGACTTGTGGCAGCCCGCGCACGCGACTCTGCTGCTTGCCGAAGCGGACACCGTGGCCGTGGCCTGGCGTCCCCATCGTGTTATAGGCGCCCGCCGCGGCCATAGGGAAGAGCGCGCCGCCTTCACGGTCGAGATTGCCCGTGAGCGCGTTCAGCACATCCACCAGCCAGCTTGTCAGCGTGCCAAATGCCTGCGTGCAGGTGCCGATACGGGCATAGACGGCGGCCCGTGGCGCGGCGGCCAGATCATGCGCGAGCTGGCGAATGGCCTCCGGCTCGATGCCGCAGATAGGCGCGACAGTTTCCGGCGCGAGCTCGCGAGCAAGGCTGCGTACCTCCTCCAACCCGCTCGTGTGCGCGGTGAGGCGGGAAAGGCGCACGAGGTCATCAGCGAACAGCGTGTGTACGAGCGCGAAGAGCAGGTACGGATCGGTGCCCGGCCGGATGAAATGATGCTCGCCGGCCTCTTCGGCGGTACGTGTGCGGCGTGGATCAATCACAATGATCCGACCCCCGCGCGCACGGAGCGCGCGCAGGCGGTCGCGCATGCCGGGCGCGGTCATCAGGCTGCCATTGGAGACGAGCGGATTCGCGCCAAGGATCAGCAGAAAATCGGTGTGATCCACGTCGGGGATGGGGATGCTGAGCATGCCGCCGAACATCAGCCCGGCGGAGACCTGCTTCGGCATCTGGTCTACGGTGCTGGCGGAGTAGGCATTGCGGCTGCCCAGCGCACGCATCAGCGGCGTATTGTAGAGCAGGCCGGAGAGATTGTGGACGTTGGGATTGCCCAGGTACGTCGCGACGGCGTCCCGACCATGCTCTTGTAGTATGGGCACAAGGCGCCGCTCGATCTCGGCGAAGGCTTCCTCCCAGCTCACGCTATGCCACGCCCCGCCGCGCTTGACCAGCGGCTCGCGCAGGCGGTCGGGATCTTCGTCGAGCGCCTTCAGGCTATATGCCTTGGGGCAGATGTACCCCTGGCTGAACACGTCTGCTTTGTCGCCGCGAATGGAGACGACCTCACGTGCGGCAGTGGTGATCTCCAGACCACAGGTGGCTTCACAGAGAGGACACGTGGTGTAGCTCGTGCGGTTGGTAACTGCCGGCATTGGATGATACTCCCCTCGCCATTAGCTCATGCGTCTATCTGCGCGCGCTGGAGCTTGCCGCTATAGTCCACGTAGATGGCCTTCCACTCGGTGAAAAACTCCAGCGCACCCAACCCCGCCTCGCGGTGGCCGTTGCCCGTGCCGCGTGTGCCGCCAAAGGGCAGCTGAATCTCCGCGCCGATGGTGCCGGCGTTCACATAGACGATACCGGTGGTCAGGTCGCGCATCGCCGTCTGCGCCGCGTTGATGTTGGTGGTGAAGATGCTGCTGGAGAGACCGTACTTCGTGTCGTTGTTGACGGCGATGGCCTCTTCGAGCGACTGCACCTCGATCATCGAGAGCACTGGCCCGAAAATCTCCTCTTGCTCGACGCGCATACCAGCCTTCACATCCGCGAAGAGCGTTGGGCGATAGAAGTTGCCTTTCGCCAGATCACCTTCCCGCGCCGGCTCGCCGCCACAGAGAATCCGCACGCCCTCGTCCCGCGCCACGCGCATGTAGCTGTGGACCCGCTCTAGCTGGCTCGCGTTCACCAGCGGACCGACATCAGTGGTTTCAGCTAGCCCGTGACCCAGCCGTAGCTGCTCGATGCGACCCAGCAAGCGCCGCTCCAGATCGCCGCGCGCGCCGCGCTGCACGATGAGCCGGCTGCACGCGGTGCAGCGCTGGCCCGTCGTCCCAAACGCGCTCCAGAGAATGCCGTCCACCGCCAAATCGAGATCGGCGTCGTCCAGCACAATGATCGCGTTCTTCCCGCCCAGCTCCAGCGTCACACGTTTGAGCGCCCGCGCCGCTTCCACGTTCACTTCACGGCCCACATCATTCGATCCCGTGAACGAAATCGCCGCCACATCGGGATGGCGCACGAGCGGCATCCCAACCTCAGCGCCGGTGCCCATCACGAGATTCATCACGCCCGCCGGAAGTCCCGCGTCCGCGAAGACCTCGACGAACTTGACGGCGGAGTACGGCGTATCGCTCGCTGGCTTGAGAATGACCGTATTGCCCGCGATGAGCGCGGCCATCGTCTTCCAGCTAGGAATGGCGACGGGAAAGTTCCACGGCGTAATGCACGCCACAACGCCGATGGGATCCCGTACGCCGTACGCCGCCTTGTTCGGCAGCTCAGAGGGCACGATGCTCCCAAAGAGCCGCCGTCCCTCGCCCGCCATGTAGTAGGCCATATCAATGGCTTCCTGCACATCCCCGCGCGCCTCCACCAGCACCTTGCCCATCTCGCGCGTCAGCGTACGGGCGATATCTTCCTTGCGCTCTTCAAGCAGCCGCCCCACACGATAGAGCACCTCACCGCGCTTGGGAGCCGGTGTTCGGCGCCAGGACTCGAACGCGGCTTTCGCCGCCGCTACCGCGCGGTCCACGTCCGCCTGGCTCGATCGTGGGAAGAGGCCGATCAGCTCGCCGTTGGCGGGATCGTGATTCTCCGTGGTGCGTCCGTCCGCCGGATCCACCCACTCGCCGTTGATATAGTTGCGATATTCCTCGCTGACGCCAGCCGTCATGCTCATCGTGCGCTCCTCATCGTTACCGGCCGCCGCCATCGGTGGCCCTCGCCATTCTCGTCGCACCTACCAGCGTACCAACAGGGTGCAAGAGGGGAATGGTACGGGGCGAGTACGAGGGGAATGACGCCTCCCGCATGGCGCATCTCACAGCATCTCGCGCGCCGCCTCACTTCTACGCGCCGCCGCTCTCGGTCCGTATGCGAGGGCATCGCATCGAGCGTGCGCTTGTGGCAACGCCCGACTGCCCGCGCCATCCCCACGCTCAACGCTTCTATTGATGTCGGTAGCAAGATCTCAACCAAGCGACCTGGTGAGGCCGGCATTCCTGTCGGCCCGCCCGGACAAGCATGTCCGGGCCACCTATTAGAATCAATGCCAACATCAGTAATATCGCGCGGGGTCCGCCACGCCCGCCTCCGCGAAGCCCTTGAGCCGCAGCAAGCAGGCGTCACACTGGCCGCACGATTCACCTGATGGCGATGGGTCGTAGCACGTCAACGTCAGCTCGTACTCTACTCCCAACGCCAGCCCACGCTGGATGATCTGCGCTTTGCTCAAGGCGATGAGCGGCGTATGGATGGTCAGATGCTGGCGTCCCTCGACGCCCGCTTTCGTGGCGAGATTCGCCATGCGCTCGTACGCGGCGATGTACTCGGGCCGGCAATCGGGATAGCCACTAAAATCAACCGCGTTGACCCCAATAAAGATATCGCTCGTCTCCAGCACCTCAGCCCACGCCAGCGCGAACGACAGGAAGATGGTATTGCGTGCGGGAACGTACGTAATGGGAATGCCCTGCCCCATCGCCTCCACCGCCCGCCCCTTCGGCACGTCAATCTCGGCGGTCAGCGCGGACCCGCCGAAGAGGCGCAGATCAATGTCGGCGATGACATGCCGCGCAACGCCAATCCGCTCGGCCACGCGCCGCGCCGCCAGGATCTCCCCGGCGTGGCGTTGCCCGTAGCGGAACGTCAGCGCGTAGCACTCGTACCCCTCGCTCCTGGCAATCGCCAGCGTCGTCGTTGAGTCCAGCCCGCCGCTCAACAGCACCACCGCGCTCTTCGCCGCCATAGACCATTCCCCCAGGTCGCCGCACCCTTGCCCAATCCGGCGCGGCTCTTCACAGTATACCGCGCGGTATATCGCACGAGACGCTAGACCTTGACATCCGTTCATTGTCCCAGTATCATTATGACTGACCGGTCAGTCATAATACAGGGATCCCTCAGTCTACCGTCAGCGCGTCTGTCGGTGTTCACATGTGGAGGGAGCAATGCCGCATGCACTGCTTTCCGCGCGGGGCCTCACCAAATCGTACGGCCGTCTGCGCCCGCATCTGGTGCTGCGCGAGGTAAGCTTTTCCGTCGCGCCTGGCGCCCTACTTGGCATCGTCGGCGAAAACGGCGCCGGCAAATCCACGCTGCTGAAGATCCTCGCCGGTGAGCTGCGCCCCAATGCCGGTCACGTCGAGATGGACGGCGCATTGGGTTACTGTCCTCAGGAGGTCATCCTCAATCCCGCGCTTACCGTGGACCAGCACCTGGACTACTTTCGCGCCGCCTATGGTATCACCGATCTGCGCCGCGCCAATGAGCTCGTGGAGCGTCTCAGTTTCACACGCTACCGTTCCGCGCTGGTCAGCACACTCAGCGGTGGCACGAAGCAGAAGCTCAATCTCACCCTCGCGCTGATGCATAACCCCGATATTCTGCTGCTCGACGAGCCGTATCAGGGTTTCGATTGGGAGACATACCTTCGTTTTTGGGACCTCGCGGCTGAGCTGCGCAACCGTGGCCGGAGCGTCGTCGTCATTTCGCATCTCCTCTTCGACCAGCGCCGCTTCGACGCGCTCTATCAATTGGAAGACGGTAGCCTGCAGTCTATGCCTATCGAGGGCAAGTAGGAAGGAAGCGCCCCATGATGTCTGATCCATACCGCACCGCGCTGCGCTACGCGCTGCGTGAGCAGACGCGCAATCGTCTTGCCATCGGTCTGCTGGTCATCTTCGTGCCGCTCTGGTACTTCCTGCTCGGCACGATTATCCCCGCCGTTCCGCTGCCGTTCCGCTTCCGCGCCACCGGGGCGTTCATTCAGGTGAATGGTCAGGATCTCACCTTCCTGACCGCCGGCTTCAATGCGCTGACGCTGATCATCGGCTTCATGTTCTTCGCCTCCACGCGCTCTGGCGCGCGTTTTGACCACCGGCTCGTGCTGAGCGGCTATTCCCGGCCCGTGCTGATCCTCGCAAAGCTCTCCGCGTTGGTTGTCGCGGCGGCGTCCATCGCGCTGTATGCCAGCCTCGTATTGCTCGTATTCTGGCGTCCAGAGAGCTTCGCGCTGGTCTGGCTGGGATATTTCGGCGCGGCGCTCATCTACGGTGGACTGGGACTGCTGCTCGGCGTCCTGGTCTCCAGCGAGCTAGCCGGCTTCTTCTTCATTATCATGCTCAGCCTGATGGATACGTTCTTTCAGAATCCGTACGGCAATCCCGCCGCCAACAAACCCTTCCTGGCGTGGTTTCCCTCCTATGGGCCAGTGCAGCTCGCCGTGGCCGGTGGCTTCACACACGTCTTTCCCACTCGTGAGATGCTTGTATCCCTTGCGTGGTTCGCTGGCTTCGCGCTGCTTGGCCTGGCAATCTTCTGGCGCCGCACTCGCGCCTGGAACACACATGGGCGCGCATCGGTCTCCACCGCATCGCCCGCTGCCGCTGAAGCACCATCCTCCATGTGAGGGTGCGCGCCTCATCAGAGATGCGCTAGAATTCCTGACACTGGGGCGACGCGGATGCACACGTCGCCCCGCAAATCTGCCCTCTGCCGTCAGGAGCCGCCGGTGCCACGAGAAGACCTGAGCGAAGAACGCCAGCAACAGATCCTCGAAGCCGCGATCCGCGTCTTCGCTGAACACGGCTTCCACGACGCGCGCATGGAGGACATCGCCAGAGAATCGGGGCTGAGCAAAGGCGCCGTCTACCTCTATTACAAGAGCAAGGACGCCATCATCGCCACGCTCCTGCGCACGATGTTCACCTGGATGATGCGCTCGTTTCGCTCCACCATTGAAGGCAGCGGTACGGCGACCGAGCGACTTCAAGCGATGATGGGCACATTCGCGGACGAGATAGACCGGATGGCGATGGCGATGCCCATTCTACTGGAGTTCTACGCCGTCGCGGCACGCCAGGCCAGTGTCCGCGAATTCTTTGCGCATGTCTACGCGGAGTTCCGCGACGACTTGGCCGCGATGATCCGCCAGGGCATCGAGAACGGCGAGTTTCGCGCCGTGGACCCCGAAGAAGCCGCCCTCACCTTCCTCGCGCTCACCGAAGGTCTCACCCTCATCTGGGCGATGAATCCGCGCGGCCTCGCCTGGCGCGAGCACGGCAACGCCGCCCTGCGCCTCCTGCTGGATGGCTTGCGCACCCCATAGGCGCACTAACGCTTTCCGCATACCTCTGCAACGACAAAAACGCCCAGGTAGACCAACATCTACCTGGGTGCATACAATTGGTGGGGCTGACAGGATTCGAACCTGCGACACACGGTTTAGGAAACCGATG